>DAOWOO010000184.1 GCA_030642025.1 Candidatus Zixiibacteriota bacterium
GGTAGAGGTAAGCGGAAACGATGCGCTCGAATTCGAGATGATTAAAGATTATATGTACTCCCAGCGATATGCCGAATTCGAGGGTAAGTACTGGATGCCGATTGAGGAACGGTTTACCGCGAATGTTGATATTCCGTTTCCCGGCCTGCCAATATTTGATTTTGAATATGTTGCCGCTATTTATGATTACCGGTTTGAGATAGATCATCCATCGGGGACATTCGATGAATTCATAATCGAGGTGGCCGAGACCGCCGATGATATCGACTCGGCCGCATGGTTTGATGCGCCCACCATTCCTTTATCGCCGAAGGAGATATCGGCCTATATCTATATTGATTCGGTGGGAAATGCCCCCAAACCAGTGCTCAAGAAGTTGCTACATGCCGGATTGGGATTAGTTTTCATCGCTTCGACTCGGCATGATATCTTTCACTTCAACCGGGTGGAGGGGCCGTATTTGGGTTTAGGACTCGGATTTAAAGATAAATCCGGGGCGCTGAAGGTTCATTTGAAATCAGGATGGGCATTTAAAGGCGAATACTGGCAGCACCGCTACGGGTTCGACTATAAATTTCTCAAACAGCCCGAGATGAAATTCGGGTTTGAATACCATGACGAAATTGTCCACCGCCCGACAATTGTGTCGCCATATGACCACAACCCGACTCTTGCGTCTATAGTATACAAATATGATCCGTTCGATTATTACCTTGAAAAAGGGTTCCGGGCAAAACTGTGGTTACGCCCGCTGAGGAAAATAAGAGTCGGACTTGAGTATCAAGATTACGACCAGTATTCTGTCAGGAATAGTACCGATTACAGTATCTGGGGCCGCAAGGAATCGCATCGAGAAAACCCGGCCATAATCGACGGCAAACTACGTTCGGTTACCGGAAAAATTGTCTGGGACAGCCGGCCGCGTATTAAAAATAAAGGTGATGAACTGACTATAAATTCGGTTCCCGGAACCATAATCACCGCCGCAATGGAATATACTTCTCCCGATTTTATTGACAATGATTTTGATTTCCGCCGATATTATCTCTCAATTGAGCGTCATCAACGAACCCTGGGGCTGGGAATTACATCATTATGGCTGTTTGGCGGTATGGCCAACGGAACTCTTCCGCCACAAAGGTATTTCACTATCGATTACGGCACCGAGGGCCTGCCATCCGATCAGGGCTTCAAGACTCTTGATGAAAGCAATTTTCACGGCAAACGCGCCGCTTCAATCTACATAGAACACGATTTTGGCAAATTAGTATTCCGTAAAACCGGGCTGCCGCTTATCAAGGATATTCCGTTTTCACTCTCATTGTATGGCGGCATTTTCTGGACTGACCTTGAAAACCAGACCCTCAGCCCGGATAATAGCTATATCCGAATAGCCGAGAAACCTTACCGCGAACTGGGCTTTAAAATTGGCAGGATACCGCCGATAAACCTGGAATTATTTTTTACCTGGCAATTGTCCGATTACAATACCGAGAAATTCTCATTCGGTATCGGTTTCGGTTTCTGATAACGAGTCCGGGACAGAGTCGGCGTAATCGATTATTAGTCGTAACACTTTTTGATTTAATTCGGCAGGGTCCTCCGGCGCCGATTCGATTTCAAGGTACTCCGGTTCGGTGATTTCCCGAAGCCGGGCGATTTCATCACCATCAAGAAACTCCCGATCAGTCAGGATGGTGGTTTTGGTCTCCGGGGCCAGGATATCATCCACCCCGGTTCGGTCATACGAAAAGCCGGTGATTTTCTGATACCACCAGTGATACACCACAGTTGCCAGGGGAATACGAAGCATACCGGCTTTTTCACAGGCTCGGTCAATCCAGCGGCTTGAGGTCAGGGATGGTTTCACGGCTATAACATAATCTATTCGCTCTTCGGATTGAACGGCATTGATTACCGCGTCGGCGCCGGTTTCAAACCCGACGGCGATTATCGGATGAATCAGGTGCTCCTTGAAATTGAGTTTGATTACAACATCCACCAGGTTGTCGCCCTCATATCTTCCGGCATAGCGGTATATCCCATCCGACTGACCTGATGCCCGCTGATCGTATAATGTAACCGCCAGTCCCGAATTCAGGAGGGGCAAGATAAAAGGTTCAAGTGATGTTCGGTCGAAGCCGTCGGCGTGAAGTAAAATAACCGTGCCGCGAACCGAATCGATAAGAGTTGTATCCGGCTTGAAATAAAGGGCCGCCAGGGTTATATTATCGCTGGTTACAACAAAAAATGTGTCGGGTAAAAATCCTTTTTCTTCAAAAAACGTGATATCATTGGTAAAAACGATTTCCTCTTCCGTTTCTTCAAACCGTTCACGATCGGCTCGGGCGACCACATCCGGAATTACCACCAGCGGGTAGATTATGTAAAAGACTATAAGCAGAACTACCACCACCAAAACAGTGATGGTCTTGACTGTTTCCCTGGTTTTCTTGCTCATTAGCTTGGCCATATCGCGTGAATCCTCAATCTTGCCGGTTATTTCTCAGCAAAAAGTATGAAAATAATTACTGCATAGCAATGTAATTTTATATCAAACCGGCTGGATTGCATACCTATTGGCGACTATTGAAACAGTTTGCTGTATTTATGCAGGGAATATTACATGTAAATTTCTATGCAAGGAGAAAGAGGGTATCGGCTTATGTTCAAAAAATGAGCATTTTTGGCAGGGTAAACCAATCTACGGATATTATCCCCGGGCATAAATACCTGCCGGGCGGGATTTTTCTGCAAATAACCGAATTATTAAACCGGTTTATGTCCGCCAGGCCTGCTGTTATTAGTGTTTTCGGCACAGAATTTTATAGAAAAGATGTAAATAATGACCATTTTCCTATTGACAGAAAGGTGATTAGATTGTATATTCTGACTTGGATGATAGGTGTAACGTCTGTAGTCAAACCAAGTTCACTAATAATAGGATGAACTTATAGGTCTTCGTTAAAACATCCGACGCTAAGTCGCAAAGTTGTAACATACTTCATTTAGGCTGGCCGAGGGGGCCGCTTAGGAACAGAGTAATTGCATGATGGTTGGTTTATTAAGGAACTAAGTAAGGACTGAACCAAACCTCAGAATCAGCCGATAGATGTTAAGTAAGGAAACCCTGGCTATTACGCCGAAAGATAAACTGTTGTTAGAGGCTGGAGCTTTATTGCCAAAAAGCTAAGGATAGCGTAACTGTCTAACAACCTAAGTTTAAAGGAGGAAGGAATGTCCTTCATTCTCAGGCTTTGCACTAGAGGCTTTATCCTCACTGCGGTTTTCCTCGTAATTGCCTTCACAATCTCGGCGCCCTCGGGCCAGGCCCAGTTCTACGATCTGCAGGTTTTGGTAGGTGATACAATGGGTTTGCCCAATACGCAAAACTCGGTGATTTCGGTGTTTATGAGGAACGACTACGACGTTATAACGGCTTTCGAACTCTGGATGGTTCTGAACCGTCCGGACATCATGGAGTTTCAGACCAATCTGGATACTATTGTGGTGGCGACATTTTTTTCGTGTATCGAGTGGGACGGCGCCGACTGCACCACTTATGTGGTTGCCTCCGACTACTGGGTTTGTACCGAATGGAGCGGCGAGACTTGTATCGACTCATCCTATATGCTGGGCTATTATGAATGTCTGCAGTATGAAGAAGAGCAATGTATTGACTCCATTTTCCACGCCGGTTTCGATTCTACCGGAATTGATACTATCGCGGCTTACACCGGTAATATCGATACCGCCGGGACGCTGGTTTCCGGCTGGGAATTGGTAACCTCCCGTTCGCTGGGCGGGCAGGGGTTGGATATTAAAATTACCGCCTCAACCGAGATACCCCCGATCGAACCGCCGTATGTGCACGGTATCGATCCCCAGACCGGCGATATCCCGCTGATTAAGATTCTTGCCGACATCGTAGATGTCCCGCCTGATGAGGAGGAGCGGGAAGTTAAAATTATGATTCAATCCACCAGTTTGAACCATTTCAGTTTTTCCGATGAAAACGGCAATGCCATCGGTATCTGGACCGAGGAGATTGAGGACACGCTCTGGTGGGAATGTGAAACCTGGGCCGATCCGCCGGACAATACCGTTTGTGCCCGATGGAAACGTATCTCAACGGGTCCGTCAGATTCCTTCGAACTCGATACTCTCCTGGTAGGGCATCTGGATACCAGCCTGGTTTATCTTAAAGACGGCTCACTGACGGCGTTGCAGGGCATGTGCGGTGACGCCAGTAATGATAACATTGTCAATCTGTCGGATATTTTATTCCTGATCTCTTATGTCTATGTACAAGGTCCCGAGCCGGTCAATCCTTTTCTTGCCGACTGTAACTGCGACGGGCAGGAGGGGATTAATATTAACCTGTCTGACATACTGTACTTGATTTCATA
>DAOWOO010000145.1 GCA_030642025.1 Candidatus Zixiibacteriota bacterium
CAGTATGACTCACCGCCGCCGGGATCGAATGAATCGACCTGCTTTTCCAACTCTTTAAGCCGATGATAGTACTCCGCACATTCCGGCGACTCGGCAATCAACTTTTCCACTTCGGCCTTTTGCGTCTCGTCAAGCTGACCGTCGATGTACTGCGAAATCAATATCCTGATATTTTCATCAATCATACTCTAACCTACAAATGCTCTTTAAGCATTTCCAGAAGTTTTTCCCGCGCGCGAAAAAGCCGCGAGTTTACTGTCCCGATTGATATACTGAGTTTCGTGGCGATTTCCTCGTAACTGAGTTTTTCCATCATGCGCATCACAAAAACCACCCGGTATGGCGGTGGCAGTGATTTAACGGCCGCGGCCAGTTTCCGGTCGTTTTCTTTTGTAATAAGCCGGTCATGGGGGCTATCAATGTTTGCCGGGATGGTATTAAAATCATGGTCAATCTCAGTCTCGGGTTTTTCCCTCTCGGTTTTCTTAATATAGTTCAGGGTCAGGTTACGCGCGATAGTGGCGATCCACGGATAAAACGGCCGGTCAGGCTCGAATGCGGACAGCGCCATATATCCTTTCACGAATGCCTCCTGTACTATATCCTCCGCGGCATCCCGGCGGCTCAGCATCATATATGCAAACCGGAACAGCCGTTTCTGGTGTTTAGTTACCAGCCGCCCGTATGAATCTTTATCACCTTCCTGAGCGGCCTCGACCAGCGATTGATCCTCGACCCCGTTTTCCATACTGTTTACATTAATAATGCCGGTTTCTTCCCTGATTTTTCGGCCTTTCTCAAGATTTTACACCCTCAGCCGTGCATATATTAATAACCAGCTTTTCCAGAATCATCCGCTCCGGCCCGATATTTTTCCGCATATCCCAATCAGCTTCGGCGACAAGTTCGATGATTTCTTCCAGACGTTTGCTTTCAAAAAGATGAAGCTGCCTTTTGTATTTCCAACTCATATCCCGGTTACCCTGCCGAACCGGTTTGCCGTTTTTTACAAGATAAAGACCAACGAAATGTTCGCCGAGCCAGTATATCAAACCCGATGGTTTCTCACCCTTATTCAACAGGAAATTCATCATTCCCAGCGCCTTATCCAGATCGAGCGCGGCCGCCGCATCGGCCAGTTCATAAATCTGGAAAGCCTGATAATCCGAGGACACCTCGCCAATAGTCTCTTTTGTGATATTGCCATCCGGGCCGACGAAATTGATCAGCTTTTCGGTTTCGGCAATAAGGCCGCCCATATTGCCGCCGGACAGTTCAATAAACAGCTTCATCGCCTCCGGCTCAATTCTGATATTGTGCTCATTCAGCATGAATCGGATTTTACGTTCGGAGGCATTTCCGGTCAGCTTGCCGAATTCCACAGCGGCGGTTGACGAGGTTAACAGCTTTAACATTTTCGAGTTTTTTCTTGGCGTCCTGGCCGGGGGACTGGTCAGGATAACCGTCCGGCTGGGATCGGCCGGTTCGAGCATGGCCAGTATTTTCTCCACATCGGCAGGCTGAAGCGACTGTATATCGGCGATGGTAAACACCTGTTTCTCGCCAATCATCGGGATAATTGAAAGCTCGGTTAGAATATCGATAGTTTTATCACGCGCCCCTGACAGGACAGTATGATTGGTAGTTATCGTTTGAGACGGAAGAAAACGCTTGACCAGTTCCTTTTCGGCCTCCTTGATACGGTATTCCTCACTGCCGTACAGGTAGTACACCGGCCGAAAACGTCCGGAATCCAGCTCTTTTAGTAGTTCCGATGGGCTCACATCCGCCAATTTACGGCAGATGCCGTCAGCGGTCAATCAAAAAGGGAGCGGACAGCCGGGTTATCCTCGCGGGGAACCCAGTCAAGGGTGAAGGAGAATTTGTTCTTGAAATCGAGCGCCTTGCTCAACAGTTGGCTGTATTCAAACAGGCAGGCGGCCTTCTGGTTGACCTGGCTGATCAGGTCGAGATTATTGTTGAACAGATGCAGGTTCTTACCGTTGAATATCTTAGCATTAAGTTCAACGAATTCCATCAGGGTCAGAAGCGAGGCGTACTCGGTATGCAGTTCCTCACCCGAAAACGGGGCCTTGAAACTGATACCGGCTTCCGGGATGGCAAAACAGACCAGCTTCTTGTGGTCGTCATTACCCGGAGCAGGCTGGTTAAATGATCCGAAATAACATCTCATGCCTGTTATCTACGGCAAAGAACATGCCTGAGGCGACCGCTGTTGCCCTAAAGCCCTAACGCCCTGAACCCCTATGTGTTACAAAGGCACCTCCTGACGCCTTGCATTTTGCAATGAAATTCTATTCACAAAATAAGTGAATGAGTTACTTCAGATTACTTCAACTGCTCATACATCCGGTAGGCGTAGCGGTCGGTCATGCCGGCGATAAAATCGGCAATAACAATCTCTTTCGGTTCGGTATCAAGTCGTTCAATATACTTATCATGCAGAAGTGATGGATCAATACGGTAACGATTAAACAGCGTTTCGATAATAATCCGCGCCTGCGACGCCATCTCAATCAGATGCTGATGCTGGTACAGCCGGGCGTCGAGAAAATCGTGAAGCCCGAGCACTTTATTTTTCATCTCGCTCGATAGTTTCACCAGCTTTACCGGCGCGGCACGGACATCATCAACCGACTGTATATTGTACCGGTCAATATTGGCCGATATCTGGCCAATAAGATCAGTCACCTGCCGGTCAACCAGGATACGGATAATCGAATACCGCCTCTGCTCCCGGTCAAGATCGGGGAGATTTTTCCGGGACAACTCCATCGCCTCAACCCATAAGGGTACCTCGCCAAGCGAGTCCCAATCGAGAATCCCCGAGGTCAGACCATCATCGACATCATGGCTGTTATAGGCAATCGAATCGGCGATATCGACCAGCGCCGCCTCAAGCGACGGGGCTTCACCGGGCGGAAAATCATCGGGATTGACCGGCTCGGCCGAGGTTTCGTGCTTGACTATTCCCTCCCGGACCTCATAGGTCAAATTCAGCCCCGGATGATGAGGATAACGCCGCTCCAGAATATCAACCACCCGGAGTGACTGACGGTTGTGATTGAACCCGCCGAAATCGGTCATAAGCTTATCCAGCACGTCTTCCCCGGCATGGCCGAACGGCGTATGCCCCAGGTCGTGCACCAGGGCAATCGTCCCGGCCAGGTCTTCGTTCAAACCCAGGGCACGGGCGATAGTCCCGCTTATCTGGGCCACTTCAATAGTATGCGTCAGCCGTGTGCGGTAATGATCGCCCTCATGATTGACAAACACCTGCGTTTTGTACTCCAGCCGCCGGAAAGCGGCTGAATGAATCACGCGGTCGCGGTCGCGCTGGAAAGCAGTCCTGAGCGGATGTTCATCCTGGGGATAAACGCGCCCCCTTGATTTTGATGAAAAGCAGGCGTACGGCGCCAGTATCTTTTTTTCGTATGATGCAATTCTTTCGCGCGGACTGAGTGTCATTTTATCTTCCCCAGCGATACGGCATGAGTCAGCCCCAGTGTTGGATGATACGATAATCCATAGGTCAACCTGAAGCCGCGGTAACCGATATCCACCCCCCCGCCGTAGGTTTGCGGATTGGTGGTGATGCTCTAGAAAAGCGCGTTATTATCCAAAAGCCTTATGTCCTGCGCTATGGTCGCACGCGGCTTTTGGTTTTCCTCGAAGGCTAACCGTCCGTAAAACGAATACATCGACGGCCCCTCGATTTCGGCATAGAAATTTAATCTCTGGTACTCAGCGGGTGATGATGGTCCGATCCTTGGCTTATTGATATTATCAACCGTCACCGCCAGATGGAATCTTCCATAGTGCATCCCCGAGGCCAGGCCGATAGAGACGGCGTTGAATGATTCGTCATAATCGCCGAATTCCAATATTTTCCCCGATACCGTTATTCCGATCACCGCCGGATCAATATAAGCCGCCAGAGCGCCCCTGAGAAGTTTTTCCGTGTAGTAACCGCCCCGTCCAAACTGCGAAAATGCAATACCGCCTGAAAATGTGCCCCGCCGATAAGCCGCTCCGCCATAGACAATATCCAGATCGCGAAGCTCAAACTTGCGGCAAAACCCGGACTCTCCAGTCAATTGCCGGTCAGTCAGGAAAGATACCAGGCATTCCAGAAAACCTGTCAGCGACGGTTTTGATAAAAGCACCGCGCCGCCCGACCCGACTATCCGTCCGGCATCGAGTGAATAACCGAACAGGCTCGGTGACAATATCAGAAACATGATAAGTACAAACCGCATCATGGCGATATCACTATCGTTTGTTTATAGCTATCGGCGCCGGCCACTTCCATAAAAATAATATAGATACCGACCTGAAGCTGCCGCCCGGCATCAGAGCGGCCGTCCCACTCGATTTCATCATCATGCGCCGGCATATTATCCAGAAGGGTACGCACTATCCGGCCATCACGGTCATAGATCCGGATACTCATCGTCCCGCCCGGCGGAACAGAGTATTCTATTTGGGCTGACTCACCGCGCGAGATCGAAAACGGATTCGGTTCGACTGTAACAGTAATACTTGTTGCTGACGGCGGATTCAGAATATCATTTGTTTCCCCCGGCGTTCCACCGGAAACGACCGAACGACCCCAGATACCCTCATATTGCGTATCATCAGAAAGCGCCCAGGTGAAATTGTCACCGAACAATTCCTCGTAAGCTATACTGTCCGCCGAAATATCATAGTTATCTCTTAAACGTATCATATCACCGGTGTTACGCAGTGTCGCCCAGCCTGTAGGCTGACGAATAATCGTGCTGAACTCGCCATAATAATCCACCATCGCCAGACTGTCCTGACACAGCACCATATATTCCCCGGATTCAAAAGGCAGTTCAGTACTTATGACAGGCACATAACTGTCGGCATTGCCGATCATCCAGCCGCTCATGTCTATAGTCTCATTGGATATGTTCTTTAATTCA
>DAOWOO010000362.1 GCA_030642025.1 Candidatus Zixiibacteriota bacterium
GGCAATTGCGCTTATCATCGCTCTGCCGCTAAACATGCTTCGAGCCAATTGGAGTATTTCGGATATGAGCGGTAATTTCTATTGTTACTCCTATGCTTACAACACTCTCCAATCCTGCGAGGATGATGCAATTCTTTTTACGCGCGGTGATAATGATACATTTCCGCTGTGGTACCTGCAAAAAATGGAGGGAGTCCGTACTGATGTAACCGTTCTGAATATCAGTCTTCTAAACACTCCCTGGTATCTTCAGACTTTGAGTCGATATTATCCTGATCTTCCCTGGTCATATAAGAAAGACAGCCTGCTAATACTCCGTCCGATTCAGTGGGAAACCGATACGGTTGTTATTCCGGCTCCGGACAGATTGATGCGAGGTATTCCATTGATTGTAAAACCAACATACAGCAGTTATCTTTTAATACAGGATCAGATTATTCTTGATATTTTGAAAACCAATCTCTGGCGCCGTCCGATAGCTTTTACTTCCGGGTTTGGAAGCGATCTGCCGGTTGGTTTGAGCGGCCTGGCCCGTTTTGACGGTCTGGTGAGGAGTATTATCACCGACGATTCCAGCCGGGCCGATATGAGTATTCTCGAAGATAATATTCTTCACACGTTTGATTTCAGAAATTCTTCCGATATCTCCGGTGTTGATCGAGTCTAGCCGAATATACGGAAAATGTATATTCATATCTTTCTGGTGCTGGCTGATAAATATAGAGAGGAAAACAACCGACTGATGATCGATTCTCTTCAGGCGAAGTTTGATATGATCTGCCCGAAAATGGGTAACCTTGATTCGTTGTTAAACAATATGAAATCAAATTAAATGGCTAAGAGCTTACCGTTAAGTATGATTATATAAATAGGTGTCAAGATAAATATCGATAATACGGAGTGCATTGGAATATTACAGATACTCCACCGGTATTACCACCAGGACCAGAATTCGACGCGGATACGTGAGAGGAATTTGCGGTAGAGAAGCGACAGTATCGATGACTGCCCGACATCAATTTTGGCATACCCGGTCATGCCGTCACGTAGTATAGTATCGACATTTGCAAGACTTACCGCAACGCCGTAGTACGAGGTTCCCTCGTCTTCTGAGGCTGTTTCGGGAATCCTGACCACCCGGCCGGTAAAGGTTTTGTGAGGGAAAGAACGGACCTTGATCGATGTTTCCTGCCCGAATCCGACACGGCTGATATCGAAATCACTAACTGGCACGATCACTTCAACAGTACTATAATCAACCACTGACAGAATCGAGCTCTCATCCGAATGTCTTGAGACCACGCCGTTGACCGGGGTGACAATTATCTGGGCGTCGCCCTGGGCGTGAAGGAAGTCCAGACGGGTCTTCTGCTTTTCGACATCCTTTTCGAGAACGACCTCTTCTTCCGGGCGCGGTGGCGATAAGACAAGTTCCAGCGCCGACTTCCGGCTTTTCCAATCAGCTTCGGCGATATCCCGTTCGGAATGGATGCTTTCCAGCTCCTCGGTTGAAATCAGCTCTTTCTGCGCCAGTTCTTCGGCGCGGTTGCAGTCGTTCAGGGCCTTATCATATCGGGCCCGGGCGGCGGTAACTCTTGAGCGAGCTTCCTCGATTTCCTCTTTTTTTGCACTGGCTCTTAATAAAGACAGCTTGCCTTCAAGCCGTTCCAATTCCACTTCGGCGGCGCTGATCTCCTGTGCAATCTGGTTGCTGGTCAAAATCGCCAGGGTATCGCCGGAGTGAACCGACTGACCGTCTTTTACTACCGGTACCAGGTCGAGAACGCCGATCTGGCTGGAGTTCATTTGAAGAATCGAAATCTTGTCATCGGGATCGATCCCGCCGCGATGGTACTTGCTCTGAATAAGGCCGTAATCGTTCATTGACAGGGTAAACTCGGCAATCGGCCGAACAACTATTTCACCGGAAACGTGATTGGGAACCGGTATAATTATTACGACCACAATAATCAATATTGCAATCAGAGAGTAAACCGCCAGCCGTTTCGGTTGTTTTAATAGCTTTCCCATATATTTAAAATGCTTAACAATTCCTATTGCCAGATTGTACAGGTTCTTCTTTAAGATAAAAAACAAAACAACCGCCAGCAACAGAAATCCGGCCCCGCCGTATGCTCCCACCAAAAATTGTCCAACAATCACAAGAATCAATCCCAGTAAAATGCCCGAATATAGCAGGGCTAAAACAGCATATATTGTGAAAACACGGGCTTCGCGCGCGGAAATATTGACTGCTTCAATCGGCCAGCCGAGAAATTTGCGTTTGAGAACATTACCGAAATAACCGAAGGCGCGGCTTCTCAAATTCGGTATTTCCAGCCAGTCGGACAGCAGGTAGTAGCCGTCCAGTTTCAAAAGCGGGTTGAAATTGAAGAGAAACGATATCCAGCTGACCGTTACTATAATCCGGGCGACTTCATTGATAAAGACTCCCGGCACCGTCACCCGCCAGATTATAATCGCAAAAGCGGTTAGTACCAACTGGAAAAGCGGCCCGGCCAGGGTGACCATTATTCTCTGCGACTTTTTGGGAAAAAGCCAGGCATCGGAAACATTGCAATAAAAGCACGGTTGGAAAAATAACAGTAAAAAGCCCATCTCGCTGACCTCTCCGCCGTAATGGCGGCAGATTACGGCATGGGCAAACTCATGGAA
>DAOWOO010000455.1 GCA_030642025.1 Candidatus Zixiibacteriota bacterium
GACATCCCGGCTGCCGAGAGCACCTCAGCCACGGCAGAGCTTTATCATGCCCTGCCGGTTAATGAACCGGTACAACTGGCCGAAGTTTAGCTCTTTTGGCCCCCTACTGGATCCCTAACGATGATAATTTTTAAAATTTATCTTGATTACGGGGCTATTTTTTCCATTATTTCATTATCAAATGAAAGAAACTATATCTGACAATTTAAGACAACTTCATGGCCGAATCGTTGAAGCCTGTGAGGAATACAACCGCGACGCAGACGATATTACTATTATCGCCATAACCAAGACTCACCCGGCGGCGGCTATGAAAATGGCTGTGGCGGCGGGTATTCACAATATCGGCGAAAGCCGTATCCAGGAAGCCGAACCCAAAATCAAGGAGGTCGGACAAATTGGTCGTTTCCACATGATTGGGCACCTGCAAACCAACAAAGTCAAAAAAGCCGTTGAATATTTCGATGTTATCCAATCGGTTGATTCCTATAAACTGGCCGATGAAATCAATCGCCGGGCCGAAGAAATCGACCGCGTTATGGAATGTTATATCGAGGTTAACTGCTCCGGAGAGGAACAGAAATACGGGGTTCATCCTGACACCGTCCCGGAGTTGATTAACCGGATACTCAACCTGGACAATATCAATCTTACCGGCCTGATGACGGTTGGGCCGCTCACCGACGACCCGGACGATATCCGGAAGGCGTTCCGGAAATGCCAGGAACTTTTCAAAGCCGGCCGGGATATTATCGGTGACGATTTTGATACTTTGTCGATGGGAATGAGCGACGATTTCCCGCTGGCAATCGCCGAGGGTTCGACGATGATCCGGATCGGCACTGGGATTTTCGGCCCCCGGGAATTCTGACCTTCACGTAACCGATTGCCTCACAATACCAACCCCGATCTCCCTGGTTTTTTTATGCCCGGAGAGAAATCTGAATATTACTGAATTTTAAACCGACCAGCTTTTTTTACATTTCACCTCAATGTTTCCCCGAAAAGTACGATAATTATTATAAAGTGTGCCGTTTTGAAACTGTTCGTATTTCGAACAATCCGACAACGGAAAAAAAACATTTGACATAAAAGTGAGAGATAATATGGACTTATCACCCAATGATATCCGTAATTATGAGTTTCCCAACCAGATGCGCGGCTACAGCAAGGACGAGGTTGACAGCTTAAAGGAGCAGGTGGCCAATATCGTGGAGGGGCTGAAGCATGAGAATCTAAAACTGTCGATGGAAATCGATTCCCTCAAATCTCAACTGGCCGGACTCAAGCAGTTCGAGGATACGATCAAGAATGCCGCTATCGACGCCCGGCGTAACGCTGACATGACCGTCGCCAACGCCAAGAAGGAAGCTGAGCAAATGCTCTCCAAGGCAAAATCGGAACTGGACACGGCAGTCTCGACTCGCACACAAAAAATTAAAGAGGTTGAGAATCAGCTTCAGGAAATCGATTTGACCAAAAAATCCTATATCAATAAGGTCCGCGGACTTTTAAAATCACATCTCGAATTAATTGAGGACCTGGCTGTTGCTGAAAATATAAAGGAAAAATCCGAAGAATCCAAGGAATCTCTGGAGATTACGGACTCATCCGAGGTTGAGACCGGGCGGCGCAATACTGTTGCCACTCAACCACGGAAGGATAGGGGGATTAAAACCGAAGAGGCC
>DAOWOO010000365.1 GCA_030642025.1 Candidatus Zixiibacteriota bacterium
TAATATCAGCTTTTTCATGAGTTCAACTCCATTTATAAAGGTTTATATTTCTTGCAATGCCAAAAGCGGTATACGACCCGGACGCTTATCATGGCCTTTATCCCTATTATTAAGTTTTTGAAGTACAAGCCAAAGACCGGATCAGACACACACAGAATGCCACAACTTCATAACCCGCACAAATCCCGCTGTGTTTTCTCCGGTATAGGTGCTCGCTCCGTATATAATAACGCAACTGTTGAAAAAATGTCAATAGAAAAGTCAGGAATTGTCCAAAAAATTGACTTCCGACCATACTCAGGTCTTTTCGATAAGAAAGACAATATAAAAAGGGAGGTTCTCGATTTGTATTGAGAACCTCCCTGAGGATTTGCCTGATAAAGAATCCATATTAAAACATTGGGGTTATACCCATCCGCGGTCTTTGCAGGCCTGGGCTACACGTCCGATTGAGATCACATAAGCCGCGTCACGCATGTACAGGTTCTGCTTTTTGGCCAGGTCGCTGACCGCTATGAAGGCCGAGGTCATCTTGGTGTCAAGTTTGCCCAGGACCTCATCCTTCTCCCAGAAATAGTTCATATTGCTCTGAACTTGCTCGAAATAACTGCAGGTTACCCCGCCGGCATTTGTCAGGAAGTCGGGTGTCAGGAATATCCCGCGTTCCCGGATAACCTTGTCGGCCTCAGGTGTGGTCGGGCCGTTGGCGCCCTCACCGATAAGCTTGACCTTCTTGCTGATCTTGCCGACATTCTCGCCGGTGATCTGATTTTCCATGGCGGCCGGTATGAGGATATCGACATTCTGCTCAATCCAGGCCTCGCCGGGAAGAAACTCGTAACCGAGATTTTTGGCCTTATCCTTGTCGATACCGCCGAAACGGTCGGTGATGCCGACCAGTTCATCAATATCAATTCCAGCTTCCTTCTTGAATGTATAGGCCTTCTGATCCTCCTGATCCCAGCAGGACACGCAGATCACTTTGCCGCCAAACTGATTATACAGCCTGATAGCGTACTGAGCCACATTGCCGAAGCCCTGCACACTGGCGGTGGTCTGGTCGGGACGAATCTCGAGCTGCTTCAACGCCTCGCGTACGGTGTAAATCACGCCATAGCCGGTGGCCTCGGTACGGCCCAGCGAACCGCCCATGCCGACCGGTTTGCCGGTGATCAGGCCGGGACGTTTTTCGCCCGTGATAACCTCGTACTCATCCAGCATCCAAAGCATATGCTGGGCGCTGGTCATAACATCCGGCGCGGGGACATCACGATTGGGACCGATATCTTTGGCCAGCTGCCGAACCCATCCGCGGCAAATCCGCTCCTGCTCTCTCATACTCAGGTTATGGGGGTCGCAGATCACGCCGCCCTTGGAACCGCCCAGAGGTATATCGACCACGGCGCATTTCCATGTCATCCACATGGACAGCGCGCGGACTGTATCGATAGTTTCCTGGGGGTGAAAACGGATGCCGCCCTTGGCGGGGCCTCTGGCATCATTATGCTGAACTCTGAACCCGCGGAAAACCTTAACACTGCCGTCGTCCATATGGACCGGAATGCTGAAAGTATACTCTCTGAGGGGAGTGCGCAACAGCTCTCGGGTACCCTGATCCAGATCGAGCTTCTCAGCTATATTATCGAATTGAATCTGGGCCATCTCGAACGGATTGAAAGCTCCTTTAACCATCATGTTGCTCCAATTTTATTGTGGGTAAAATAGATTGTTTATGATTGAGTTGGATCCGTTCCAAAAAAGAGGCAAAATTATCATGCCCCATTCCTGAAAAGGATTCGCGAAATTTGTCAAAACTTTTGAGCCACATTATGTTTTGTACTCATAAAAGCCAGATTTTTCAGCGAGAATGATAAATTCTTCACAAGCTGTTGTCAAGCAAATTATCCCGTTTTTGTCAGGATTTCATTTTTACGGCCTGTGTTCATGGCCATTTCCGCTCCGGCCATTGCCATATCCGGCAATCTTGCCTATATATCTTAAAATATCTACGTTTTCTGCGCACAATTACGGGGGATTCTTGTTAACAAAAGCGGGTCCGGGGGTTTTGAAAAAAGCTTGACTTTGGCCGATAAAATGATAGATTGCATAATCTTAAAATAGCCCTTCAGAGGGTTTCAGACGAATCTATGGCGGTGTAGCTCAGTTGGTTAGAGCAGCGGAATCATAATCCGCGTGTCCGGGGTTCAAGTCCCTGCACCGCTATTTTTATTTATTGTCAGATTGGTATCGAGGGGAAAGACTGACCGGGACTTCAATATATAGGATCGTCTGCGAGTTGGGTAGGCAGGCAGGTCTAAATACCCGTCCCCATGGTTTAAGACACGCGGCTAATCAGGAAACAGGCTATCTCCTTTGGGTTATGGGACCTACCGATCCGGAATTAAGATTCAATGGCTGGAACATAGATGATGTACGAGTTCTATCATATGATTGTAGTAAAGCTTATATCTGCGGCGATGCCAAAAGCGATCAGGTTGTAAATGTATCAGACGCGGTCAGGATAATTAACTATATCTTTGCCGGTGGCGATCCACCCGATATCCCCGGATCAGGGGATGTCAATTGTGATAATATTTGCAATGTCTCCGATGCGGTCTGGATCATCAACTATGTCTTTGTGGGCGGCAACCA
>DAOWOO010000023.1 GCA_030642025.1 Candidatus Zixiibacteriota bacterium
AATGGTTTCAGAGTGCAACTGCCGACAGCCGAAATAAAATAGGTCAGCCTGACAACCCGTCGAAAATAACCGCCAGAAGACCTTTAATATAATCATCCCGGTCTGACATACTTTTTTGATCTTTCCCCAGCGACATATCTTGAAAAATACCGACGAGGATCTTCAGAAAGATGCCGGCAATCATTGACTTCTGAGCGCCGGCTCGGATTTCTCCGGTCTGGACAGCGCGGCTGATGAATGACTGAAAATGTGATAATTGCATCTGTCTGACAGTTTCACGGAATTGCTCGGAATATTCATGGCTGTTCTCAAATAGCATCTTAAGCAGGAAATCAGATTCAGCCTTCGAAATATCAGTATAATCAAGATGCGCATTGATATATAATTGCAGCCGGTCGCGGACCCGCACGGCATGCTCATGCTGAAAGTAATCGTCCCAATGCTCTTGGTAATTATCCAGAAATACCTCGACGGTAAAAGCGAGGATATTTTCCTTATGGGTAAAATACTGGACCAGCGAACCCTTGGAGATTTCCGCTCCGCAGGCGATTTCATCGAGCGACACCCGGTCGAAAACGCTTTTGGCAAACGCCTCTAAGGCTGAGTGATATATCGTTTTCTTTTTATCGGGAGCGAGCTTGCGGAATGTTGCCGTGACAATCCCGCTTTTTTCCAGTTCAATAATCAGGTTTTCGTTCATATAGTGCTATCCTATTAATACTGTCTATTTGGTCATATATAATAGTGTGTGAATATAATAGTGTCAACTTTTTTCTTGTCGGATTATAATTGGTTGTATATATTGTGCACTTTGAAAACCAACAAAGGAGTGTTTTAACATGGGCAAATTAAGGGTAGCCATAATCGGCGTCGGCAATTGCGCCTCATCATTCGTGCAGGGAGTGGAATTTTACAAGAAAGCCACAGAGGATGATTCTATCCCCGGCATAATGCATGTCAACCTGGGCGGATATCATATCAACGACATTGAATTCTCGGCGGCCATTGATATCGACAAAAACAAGGTCGGCAAAGACCTCTCCGAGGCGATATTCACCAAGCCGAACAATACTTACAAATTCTGCACCGTCCCCAAAAGCGGCATAACTGTGCAGCGCGGTATGACGCACGACGGATTGGGCAAGTATCTCTCCGAGGTTATCGAAAAGGCCCCCGGCGATACGGTCGACATTGCCAGACTGCTGAAAGAGACCAAAACCGATGTGGTCGTAAATTATCTCCCCGTCGGTTCCGAGGAGGCGACCAAGTGGTATGTCGAGCAGATACTTGATGCCGGTTGCGGCTTTGTCAACTGCATCCCGGTTTTTATCGCAAGGGAAAAATACTGGCAGAAACGTTTTGAGGAAAAAGGTCTGCCGGTGATCGGCGATGATGTCAAGTCCCAGGTCGGAGCCACAATCCTGCACCGGGTGCTGACCCGCCTGTTCCGCGACCGCGGCGTCAGGGTGGATCGCACCAGTCAGCTCAATGTCGGCGGCAACACCGACTTTTTGAATATGCTTGAGCGCTCGCGCCTGGAGTCCAAGAAAATATCCAAGACCAACGCCGTAACCAGTCAGCTCGATTATGATATCGGCAAGAGCAATATTCATATCGGTCCGTCCGATTATGTCGAGTGGCTGTCTGATCGCAAATGGGCCTATATCCGGATGGAAGGGACCACCTTCGGTAATGTCCCGCTCAATGTCGAGATCAAGCTTGAGGTCTGGGATTCGCCCAACTCGGCCGGTGTGGTGATCGACGCTGTCCGCTGCTGCAAGCTGGCCCTGGATAACGGGCTTTCCGGCGCCATGGAAGCGCCCTCATCATATTTCAAGAAATCTCCGCCGGTGCAGTACACCGATGAGCAAGCGCGGCGGATGACCGAGGAATTCATTCTCAAGTACGGATGGAAACAGTCCAAGCCAACCAAACGTAAATTAACGTTGAAGGCAAAAGCCGAAACGAAAACAGCTAACCGGATGAAAAAGACGACGGCCGCGAAAGCGAAACCGAAAAAACGCGTTACGCGGAGAACTCTCCTGAAAAAGTAGTTTCCAAACGATCATCCGCAGTATACATTGAAGGCGAACAGTAAAACTGTTCGCCTTTTATTTATTCTATTTTGTCGGTGAAGTATGGCAAGAAAAGGACTGTTTGTAACATTCGAGGGAATTGACGGTTGCGGTAAGACCACCCAGCTTGGACTATCCGAGAAATATCTTAAGAAAAAAGGTTGCCGTGTAACCGTCCTGCGTGAGCCGGGTTCGACTCCGGCATCTGAAAAAATCAGAAAGATTCTTCTGGATAAGAGGCTTGCCATAAATCCGATCTCGGAACTCAATCTCTATATTGCCGCCCGCGCCGAACTGGTGCGGGAAATTATCCGCCCCGCTCTGAGACGAAGCGAAGTTGTTTTGTGCGACCGGTTTTATGATTCGACAGTCGCCTATCAGGGGTACGGCAGGGGAATTGACATCCGGCAGATAAAACGCCTCAATTTACTGGCGGTCGGCGACACCCGGCCAGATTTGACCTTTCTGGTTGATATCGATTATAAAACCTCGCTCTTGCGCCGCAAAAAAGGCGAAGACAGGCTGGAATCCGAATCCCGCGCCTTTTTTAACCGGGTCCGGAAGGGTTTTCTGGAAATCGCCCGAAAGGAAAAACGCCGTATCCATGTTCTTGACGGACGAAACTCAGTTGAGGAAATCTTTGAAGAGGTTAAAAGGTGGCTTCATCGACGCCTGAGGGTTCAGTAGAAAAGGCCATTGCAAATTCCTCCCGCCGGACCCTCCGCTGGGCGCTTTCATTTTTCATTGCCATCGTTGTCATAACATCAGGATTGATATTTTATGTTCTCCGTGAACCGAATCTATACTACCCCCTGAGATTGACATCGTCGCTCGAGTTGATTAGATTTTTCAAGCCGGAATCGTATCAACCAGACCGGCTTGTAAAACAGGCCCGTGAAGCGGTCTTTGACATGCTCGACCGATACTCCGGCTACCTGGAACCGCGCGAGCTGGATCGTGTAACCGAGGAATTCTCCGGATCATACGGCGGAATCGGGATTACCATTGTCTCTCATGACGCCGGACTGATGGTAATGTCGGTGCGCGAGGACGGCCCCGCCGGGCGGGCCGGGATGCTGACCGGCGATATTATTCTAAGAGCGGACACGATCAATCTGGCCGACATCAATGCTCACCAAGCAACCTACGTTCTTCGTGGCCCGGAGGGAAGCACTCTCGATTTGTTGGTAACCCGAAACGGCATGGCCGATACGTTGAAATTCACCCTGACCCGCAAAAATCTGAAACTGATACATATCCCCTTCGCCGGATTGACCGCATCGGGAGTCTTCTACGTCCGCATCCTTGATTTCGAGGGCGGCGTTACCGAAGAATTGAAGGCGGCGCTTGATTCTCATCTCACTGAAAAAACCACCGGCATTATCATTGATCTTCGCGGCAATACCGGCGGCCTGTTAAATGAAGGTGTTTCGGTGGCCAATCTCTTTCTGGATGAGGGGCATCTGATTGTCGGCACCAAGGGTCGTTCGCGCTGGCAGGAAACCGCTTATTACTCAACCGGAATCGATCTTACCTCCGGCCTGCCGATGGCGGTAATTGTCGACCGCGGTTCGGCCTCGGCGGCGGAAATAATGGCCGGGGCGTTAAAATATATCGGACGAGCAGTGCTGGTCGGTGATACCACTTTTGGAAAAGGGTTGGTGCAGGAATACCGCGGCCTCGGCGATGGATCGGGAATTAGATTAACAACCTCGCGATATTTTTTCGAGGGAGGGATATTTCTCAATGATCCGGAGTCCGAGGTAATCGACAGCGGCGGCGGTATCGCCCCGGATTATTATATTGAGACCGCTGACCGAGACCTGTTTTTACGCCAATTGAGAAATTCTCTTTTGATCCGCGATTTCGCCATGGAATATCAGGACGAAATACTTCTTAACTCGAATATCACCAAAGCCTCACCTGGGTGGTTTGAGCGCTTTATCGACTATGCGCACGAAAACGGTTTTATATATAAATCGGGAATTACCGAACTGGCCGAACTTACCAAAGATATGGCGATATGGCAGAACTGCGGCAAAGAAACTATTGAGGCGGTCGACCATGTTTACAGTATCGCCAGAAAGGACGACAGCACGAGATTTTATACATATCGGGAAACCATCGTCCAGTCGCTCCACCGCATGGCGGTTGAGTATAAATATGGTCTTTCCCGGGCATACCGCGATGCCGTTTTGCCCTATCGTCCGGATATTCGTCTGGCCGAGGAAATATTAATCGGGCCGATGCCATGACTTCCGAAAAACCGATAGTCTTCTGCGATTTTGACGGCACTTTCTCAGAAAAAGATATTGGTCACAGAATTTTCCGCCACTTCTCCGGAGGGAAAAATCTCGAACTCGTAAGAAAATGGAAAGATGGGCTGATTTCATCGCGCGACTGCCTTGAAAAAGAGGCGGCCATGATTGAAGTAATGCCCGACCAACTGTATCAATTCATTGACCAATTCCAGCTCAGGGAAGGCGCTGTCGAATTCTACCGCGAATTGAAACAGAAGGACATACCGTTTTACATCATCTCAGACGGCGCAGATATCTATATTAAATATATGCTGGATAAAAACGGCCTGGCGGAGATTCCCTTCTTTTCCAACAGGGTTACAATCGACGGCAATCAATACCGAATTGAATTTCCGTATGATAACAATGGATGCACTCGATGCGGATCCTGCAAGGGAGCGCGTATTCAAGATATAGTCGGACAGAATCGACCGGGTGTCGAAATAATATTTATCGGCGACGGCCTCTCGGATATCTGCGCTTTGCCCGAAGCGGATACCATCTTTGCCCGCGGAGATCTTCTTGAATTTTGTCAGGCAAAAAATATCAATGCTATTGAATATAATAACTTTTTCGATATATTAAATAAACTAAAGGAATCCGGCAAACTTCCCTGAAACAGGGTATCCGATCTTCGGGTAAAACGGAGTGCATAATGAAGGCAATAATCATGGCAGGCGGTTTCGGGACCAGGCTTCGCCCCCTGACTATAAATCTCCCCAAGCCGATGGTCCCGATCGGGAATATCCCGATGATGGAACATGTGGTCAATCTTCTCAAGAAAAACGGTTTCGACGATCTGGTTTCGCTTCTCTTTTTCCAGGGCGATGAAATAAAAAGCCATTTCGGTGACGGGCACAAATTCGGCGTTAAAATGGAATACCTTCAGCCGACCGATGACTATGGCACAGCCGGGGCGGTGCGATGTGCCGACGATTTTATCGATGATACCGTTCTGGTTATTTCCGGTGATGTCTTAACCGATTTCGACCTGAGCAAAGCGGTCAGATGGCACCGTGATAAACATGCCGACGCCACCATCCTCCTGACTCGTGTGGAAAACCCCCTGCCTTACGGTATTGTAATCACCGATGATGACGGCCATATCGTGCAGTTTCTGGAGAAACCATCCTGGGGTGAAATGTTTTCCGATACGATTAACACCGGAATATACATTTTGGAACCTCATACTGTCCGGCTGATTCCGCCGTCCACCAATTTTGATTTTTCCCAGAATCTTTATCCTTTGATGCTGTCCAAGAAAATGGGGCTTTACGGTCTTATCATGGACGGGTACTGGAAGGATGTCGGCAATGTTGACGAGTACACCCGCGCCCATACCGATCTGTTGAGCGGGAATATCAATCTTGATTTGGGCACGGAGAAAAGAAAAGTTGGTGATGCCGATCTTTTTGTCGGCCGCAATGTGCAAATCGGATCCGAGGTTGAATTTGGCGGAGTGATTGTTCTTGGTGATGATTCGCTTATTGCCGACGGGGTCAAAATTACTAATTCGGTTATCGGGCCGAAGGCGAGGATCGGCGAAAAGGCTTCAATCGGACGCTCGGTGATCTGGCCCGATGTTATTGTCGGCGCCGAGTCCCACTTGCAGCAATCAATTGTCTACACCAACTCACATATCAACAAAAATGTCGCTCTTCTGGATAATGTAATTGTCTCCGATGGCTGCAAAGTCGGCAATGGCGCAACGGTAAAAGCCAACTGCAAAATATGGCCGGGGAAGACGATTGATGACGGGGCCATTGTTTCCGCTTCTCTGGTCTGGGGCGATAAATGGAACCGGGAGCTTTTTACTCAATCGAAGGTGAGCGGCCTGGCCCTGACCGAGATCACTCCGGATATGGCGGTCAAGCTGGGGGCGGCTTTCGGCGCTTTTCTCGGAGCCGGTAAGCAAGTAATAACCAGCCGGGATGCCTCGGATACATCGCGCCTTCTGAAACGTGCGATGATTGCCGGTTTTCTGGCGGCCGGAGTTGATGTCGATGATATAGAAGTGATGCCTCCGCCGGTAGTCCGGTATGCCCTCAGAAACGGAACCTATGCCGCCGGAGTGTATATCCGTCACAATCCCAGCGATTATCGCACAATTGATATAATTGTTTTCAACGGCGACGGCCTTGATATGCCGACCGCCAAGTTGAAGAAAATCGAAAGAATGTTTTTCGGCGAGGATTTTCGCCGGGCCAGCCTTGGCGAAATCGGCCATCTTGATATGCCGGCCGGTGTTCTGGAAAATTACCGCGAAGATTTTCTAAGAGCTATGGACTCGGAAATAGTTAGTAAGGCCGGTTTCAAGGTGGTCATTGATTATACTAACGGCGGCGCGTCGGAGGTTTTCCCGACTCTCTTTTCCCAGATCGGGGTCAATTTGGTAGCCCTCAACGCCTATGTCGATCCGCGGCGGCTGTCGCTACATCCCGAGAACGCGCCCAGTCAATCGTTCAGTTGTCGTCGATTGTGAAATCCCTGAATGCCGATATCGGCTTTATGCTGAACCCGACCGCCGAAAAACTGACCGTGGTTGACGAAAACGGTAACTTGATCGACAGCCAGTTGTTGCTTTTAATCGTTACTCACCTGTTTTTGTGTACCCACAAAGTCAGGCGGATTGCCGTGCCGGTGGCGGCCTCAATGGGTGTCGATGAGATTGCCTCCCGTTACGGTGTCGAGGTGATCAGGGTCCGCAACAATCATCTGGCCATGATGGAAGCTTACCAGAACGCCGGGGTTGACTTTGTCGGCGGAACCCTGGGCGGGTTTATATTTCCCGATTTCCAGATGGGTACCGATGCTATGATGGCTATTGTCTATATTCTGGAAATGATGGCCAGGGAAAATGTCAGGCTGGGCGATATACGCGGCAAATTTGAACATTATCTACGCAAGCAGATAACAGTCCCCTGTCCCTGGTCCAAGAAAGGCCAGGTTCTGCGCAAGCTTATCACCAGTACCGACGAAAAGGACCGTCAGCTTATAGATGGAGTCAGAATCTTTGAAAACGGAGGCTGGGTACTGGTCGCTCCCGATAATCTAACCGCCGCATTTAATATACTGGGTGAGTCGGATTCGGCAGAGTCTCTGGATAAAATGGTCAATCTCTATAAAAACCTTGTCGAGGAGGCTCAGAACTGATAAAAAGCCTACATAGGCAAAGCGCCGATCAAATTTTTCGACCGGCGCTTCACAGGTAATAGGTTGGGAAGAACCTTTGCTTTTCTACGATGTATTTCTACTCTAATATACTTCTCTCATGTCATAAATGTTCCATATTGTTTTGGGGGAGTAAATATTATTTGATATTGTCAGCCGCCGCTCTCAAATTTCTTGCCCGCCGGCCGATTTTGACGTAATATCAATACTTGGCCGCAACCCGACCATCTGTCGGATAACAAAACACCGGAACGCCGGAGGTGGAAAATGGATTATTTCAAACGGACCAGAGTTGCCAGAATCATTGTCGATGAACAGGTCGCACTCAATCAGGAAATTATAATCCTGGGATGGGTGCGAACCATTCGGGTTTCCAAGGAAGTTGCCTTTATCGAGATAAATGACGGCTCCTGTATAGGGAATCTTCAGGTGGTTATCGGTAATCCCGATAATTTCCCGGTGCTGAAAGATATACTTACCGGAGCGGCGGTTCGCGCGGTAGGAAAACTGGTGGAATCACCGGCCAAGGGTCAGAAGTATGAACTGGCCGTTACGGAACTGGAACTGGTCGGCGCGGCTGACCAGAGTTATCCCCTGCAGAAAAAACGTCATACTTTTGAGTATTTGCGGGAAATCGCTCATCTGCGGCCCCGGACGAACACTTTCGGCGCCGTCAACCGGACCCGTTCCAAGATTGCCTTTGCTATCCATAAATATTTCCATGATCGCGGTTTTTATTATATTCACACCCCAATAGTCACCGCCTCGGATTGCGAGGGGGCCGGCGATATGTTCCGGGTAACCAACTTCGACCTGAACAAAGCACCTGAGGTCAACGGCAAAATAGATTATCATCAGGATTTTTTCTCCGCCGAAACATTTCTAACCGTGTCGGGACAGCTTGAGGCTGAAATATACGCGCAGGCTTTGGGCGATGTTTATACTTTCGGTCCGACCTTCCGCGCCGAAAATTCCAATACTTCACGCCACGCCTCCGAATTCTGGATGATTGAGCCGGAAATGGCTTTCTGCAATCTTGATGGCGACATGGAAATAGCAGCTGATTTTCTCAAATTCCTGTTCAAATATGCTCTCGATGAATGCGCCGACGATATGGCTTTTTTCGGTAAGTGGGTTGATAAAACCATCTGCGACACATTGGAGCATGTAATCAATTCCGATTTTGAGCGGCTAACATATACCGAAGCGGTTAAGATTCTCGAAAAGACCAACCAGAAATTTGAATTTCCGGTCGGATGGGGCCTTGATCTGCAATCTGAGCATGAGCGGTATCTTACTGAGAAAGTACTCAAACGCCCGGTTATCGTTTACGATTACCCGAAAAAGATAAAGGCCTTCTATATGCGGGTAAACGATGATGGCAAAACTGTCGCCGCTATGGATGTCCTGGTACCGAAAATAGGCGAGATTATCGGCGGTTCACAGCGCGAAGAGCGCCTTGATGTTCTCAAGGCCCACATGAAAGAGAAGGGAATGGATCCCGGTACCCTGGAATGGTATCTCGATCTTCGACGGTACGGAAGCACTCCGCATTCCGGTTTCGGGCTGGGGTTTGATCGTACTCTGATGTACATTACCGGCATGGCCAACATCCGCGATGTCACCCCTCTTCCCCGCGTCCCCGGCTGGGCGAAGTTTTAATATACTATAGCGCTGCCGGATTAATTGTTTGACCGTTTGCTGTTTCGGCATATATTCCCATAGAACCCAAACCGAAAGGCGCTTTGATGAATAAACTACTACTCTGTGGTGTCGGGTCGCCGCACCCGACACCTGTGTCTTTTATGCATTAAGCTCATGGGACTGAGAAAGCGTCATCAAATTCCCGGCCCAGCCTTATTCTTTGTAACCACATCAACGTTCAATCACAAACCGTTACTTAATACGCTGGCAACTCGGAAACAAATTCTGGGAAAACTACTTAATACAGCTAAAGATAAAAGAATAAAACTGATGGCTTACGTCATTATGCCCAACCATCTGCATCTTATGGTAATGGCGCCAAGTGGGGGAATCCAGTTATCCGGATTTATACACTCCCTGAAAGGCCGAATAAGGAAAGACGTTTTTGGAAATAAAAAAATATGGCAGGATCGTTTCGATGATTTGGTTATCACATCCGAGGAGCAATTTAGAATAAAACTGGATTACATACATAATAATCCAGTAAAGGCAGGTTTGATCAAAGTTAATATTGAATGGGCATGTTCAAGCGCTAAGGCTTGCGTGGAAAGGCAATCAAGTTTTCTTGTTTTTGCTATTGCATGGGAATAAACCGTCGGGTGCGGCGACCCGACGGCACCTTACTATGGCCAACATCCGCGATGTCACCCCTCTTCCCCGCGTCCCCGGCTGGGCGAAGTTTTAATATACTATAGCGCTGCCGGATTA
>DAOWOO010000157.1 GCA_030642025.1 Candidatus Zixiibacteriota bacterium
CTGTTCAAGAGCGCCGTGGGCCACCGAGAGCGTAGCCACATCATCGCCATAACTGGACTGGGAACCGGACGGGTTGATCGGGTAACCGAAAATCAGGTTGATGATTCCAACCAGGTCAATCACGTTAACCAGGGTGTCCGTCACCACGTTGGCAGTAGCGTAATTCCTTGCGGGTAAGCCATAATTGCCGATGATATAACCGACCACGTTCACCGGGTCGGCCACGTCAATACGCTTATCAAGGTTGACATCACCAAGGACATCGACCTGAATCACACCCGAATCGGTTAGTAAGGCCATTGACGGAATCTCGGGGTCGGGATCAACCGATTCCCAGGCGTCATATATGTGTACCCAGTAATCACCGGGAACAGCGCCCGAATCGATACTGAAATACGCCTGCATTATAGCCGTTACATCAATAGTGTCCGGCGGGCCGATGGCCTCGTTGGCCAGTCCGAAGGCCAGCACTTTGACCGTATCCGGCGTGGTGCCTATGTTGTCATATATCATGTAATCCGGAGTGCGGCTGGTGACCGTAAAGGAGTCAAGCTCAGCCACATCGCCGGGATAACTCATATTAAACTGAATGCCATAAACCGTCTTTGTCGTAACCAGGTCTATCGGGAATTCAACCGGCGTCGCCCCGGGGATACCGCCGGTGGGGTGGGCTCCGTATGACGACGTGGTGTACAAACGATCCAGATCGATTGCTTCGACTGTTATCGAAATCGATTCTATATCCATATCGCCGTGTTCATCCCGAGCGCGGAAATTGACCACAAAAACACCATCCTGGCTGAACGACGGTGTCCAGTTAAATGTGCCCGCTACATTTCCGGTGCCGCTGACCGGATTGGATGGCGAAAATGTCGCACCCTCTGGCATTGACAATGCCTCAAGAGTTAAATCGTCGCCGTCCGGGTCCACCGCCTGAACTGTTACTGTCGGTAGTGGTTCGCCCTGGCTTATAATAAAGCTTGTGGGCCCGACAATTGTCACAACCGGCGGGTCGCTGACTTGCTCCGACCAGCAGGTGTCGTCGCCTGGAGTGTAGCCCCAAAAACACGTATCGCCATTGAAAGGAGGAGGTTCGTCCCCAACCGTAAAGAATCCACCACGGTACAGTTCCGGACGAAATGATTGAGTTCCCTCGATATTACTCATCTGGTTATCGCGGTAATCCGATGGCAGGCCTCCCGAATAATCACGAACCTGACAATAGTAGTTAACGCCCTCGACGGCACCATCTTTCACCTTAAAAGGGACATTCAAAATCCTGACGGGAGTAGTATCTGGTGTTGCACCAATATAAGGAGTTGTGAAAAACGGCTCTTCTTCTGGGTCCGGGCTAAACATCGGCGGCTGAAACAGGATGAATATGGCATTGCCATGCCGTATATCGGCAGTGTCATGCGTTACGGTGATATGATAATTTGTGTCAAATACATATGGTCCGTTACGTAATTTGAATTCAATTGAATCAATCCAGATTGAAGTCTCACCGTGTTCATATAATTCAAGGCTGTCATAATAGGTAGTGAAGTCTGCCTGGGCCAGACCAAGTGTACATGGCTCCAATACGGTCGTGTCGTACTCTATTCTGAGTAAAAACCCGCCGATATCAATGGGATTTGCCGTCAAAACAGGCATCCGGGCCGTCTCCCCGGCCAGCGCATTGAAGTCGCCGATATCAATTATATAACCCGAATCGACCTGCGCCGAACCGGCGCTGAATAACAGCAGTAAAAAACATAGTAAGTAAAGGGGAATCCTGACATATGTCATTGCCCACCTCGCGCAAGTATTTTTTTCAGATGTTTTTCTCTCGCTCATAAAGCCCGTACCTCTATTTTATAAGTATCATTTTTTTACTTTGTGAGACATCCCCGGATTCTATCCGGTAAAAATATATCCCGCTGGAGACAGTCTGACCGTCATGGTCACGACCGTCCCAGATCACCGAATGCGACCCGGACGGCAATTCTTTATCGACCAGAATGCGTATTTTCCGGCCAAGAACGCTGTACACGGCCAGTTTCACCCCGGCCGGATGCGGCAAATCGAAACGTATTTCGGTGGCCGGGTTAAACGGATTGGGGTAGTTCTGGTGCAGTGTGAAACCGTCGGGTATATTGGTCCCCAAATCATCCTTGAGAACCGGATTTAAAAGCGCCCCGTCGGCGCTTGAAAGCTGCAAATCTTTTATAATAAAATCGACTTCATTTTCAAAACTGATAAACTGCTCAATACCGGAAGGCATGAAATAGCCGTTTTCACTGTAAATGAGCAACCTGAGTATATTCCCGTCGCGCCGGGATTTGACATTCATGCCGCGATCTATCATATCGGAATCAAAAACAAAACTTTCGCCGGCCGCACCGGTCAGTTCCAGCGTCATGGCCAGACCGCCCAGTTCCTCGTCCGAGTTATATACCAGGCCGCGGCCGTCGCTTGACCGGGATATGGCCACTTTATCGCTGCCGGCAACCGGCTTCTTGTAACCGCTGAAATTCACAATACGGTGAATTAAAAAAACAAGGTCGGCGATAGTACCGCCCGTTCCGTCACGGTTAACGTCGGAGTTGGCGCGTTGTGCCGGTGTGAGCGGGTATGCCGACGGATTGATAAAGAAATTGATAAAGTAAACGGCGTCGCCTATTTCATAGGCGATACCATTCTGATTGATATCACCGATACCGCTCTCGCTGACCTTCTTTATGATAACATAACCGTTGAAATAATGAATCAGATTCTGGCCAATTTCAAATCCGTCAGGGTCAAAGAGAACATTATCGGTACGAAAAATAACGTCGCGGAATGCGAAATTAATCGGCAGGGCAAACCCGGCATACTCCAGCCCGTTGGGTGCATAAAACTGCAGTTCAACAATCGGTCCCTCGCCGACTGGAAGCACCGTGGCGCCGACACCGTCATCATCAACCTGCCCCTTCAGGCGAATGTCGCCGATAATTCCACCTGAGTTCACCATATAGTTGAAATACTCAAACGATTCGGCCCGGG
The DNA here is from genome assembly GCA_030642025.1 of Candidatus Zixiibacteriota bacterium. Taxonomy (GTDB): domain Bacteria; phylum Zixibacteria; class MSB-5A5; order GN15; family PGXB01; genus DAOWOO01. The sequence goes on from DAOWOO010000157.1 coordinate 3,025, forward strand.
TGCCGATAGTGCGGATTGTCGCAATAGTCATCGCTACCGGGTCATAGTTAATCAGAATGTCGAAGCCGGAAATCGGCTCAAGATTTTTAAGATTGACACATATCTTTACCAACTCGCCGGAATAGGCGGAGGTGGTATCAATAGTCAGCGCATATACAATTGTCTGGGCAATATCAAGCACCACTTCGGCGGTATCGGCGGCGCCGTATTGATCGGCCAGGGCCACCCGGGCGATATGATACCCGGAATCGGCAAATGCCGTCGACCATCCGAAAGAGGCCTTTGTTGTAAAATTAAAAGTTGCGCCGGAAGGGGCTTCCAGCACACTCCAGAATATCTCGTCGCCATCGGGGTCATAACCGTCAAAATCAAACGAGATTATATCGCCGGACTGGCCGACAACCGTATCGGCGGCAATAATAACCGGCTTTCTGTTGACATTTGTGATAATGATTTCTAAGCTCTCGGAACTTGAGGTCTGACCGTCGCCGGCCCAGAAATAAAGATTGAAAGGCGAACCGACCGAGGATTGAGGCCCGGTAAAATCGGGGCTCCACCGGAAACTGGCCGTGCCGTCGCCGTTATCGGTAAATTCCGAACCGGTTGGCCGCCCGGTAGCCCACATGGTAAGCGGGTCCCCATCGGGATCCGAGGCCGTGATAATGAGGTTAATTGTCTCGCCCTCAGCGAGATACTGGCGGGAAAGGGGGGCTATGTGAGGGGCCGCGTTTTCATCGGAAGCATCCGCCAGTGCCGTACCGGCAAGGCAGAAGCCCGATATAATCGCGCAGGCAACCAGAAATATAAATGATTTCATCAACATAACCATCCGCTCATAGTTTGATTCTTATCCATTCTGAGCAATAATCAGACCGGATATTTTAAAAAGATGCGTATCCTCTCAGGTCATTCCAGATCGTGTTCTATTTACCGTTTTACCCCTTTGTCGGCCGCCCTTGTTATCGTTTAGTTGTTTGCGGGCAAAGGGTTACAAAGCTATTCCGTATTCTCGTCTGTTAGCGTTACGCTATTTTTCGATCTCCCGGATTACTCATCTGTTAAATTTGTCTTATGGCGGGTAAGGGTTGACAAATGTTTGTTACTTGACTTACCGGAAATTTGCAAATAGATGCATTTGATAAATTCGGCGGTCCCTGCCTCAAAAATAAAAAAGCCCCGGGCTGTCTTGCTTCCTATGTTATATATACCGTTCAGGGCCATATCAATCCAATTGGCAAATCTTGTTTTTCAATTTTTTCTCTTTAACAACTCTAAATTCTTATCCATCCTCCTGTTTATTCCCCACAGGGAGGAGTAAATCCTCCCTGTGAGAAAGTAATGTAAACTTACTTCAGCAGTACCATCTTCTTGGTAAGGGTTTCAGCATTGGTGCTGACTTTGTAGAAGTAGATACCGGAAGCATGGTTGGTGGCATCCCAAACGACGGGGATACGACCCTGGCCGTGGCCAGTCGTGGTAAATACCTTCTGACCAGCAACGTTGAAGATGCTAAGTGTCCAGTCGGAAGCACTCGGCAGTTCCATCATGATGGTGGTCGTCGGGTTGAACGGGTTCGGATAGTTGGACAGACCGAACGTAGTCGGCAGCATGTCAACTTTGTAAGCGTTTCCGAAATAATCGGAAGCTTCAACCGAAACCAGATTGCCGTTGGCATGGAGCAGATTGCCGCTGAAGGTGGCACCGGCGTCAAGGCTATAAACCAGAGCGCGGGTGTTGGTACCGTCAAAGGCAGTCCTGATTTCCATGTTCGAGGCGCCGTCGGCC
>DAOWOO010000102.1 GCA_030642025.1 Candidatus Zixiibacteriota bacterium
GCCATTTGCCGGTCGCCGTACATTTTGAAAAGCGGGTTTTCCTCAAAAGACGTAACAATGGCCGGAGTTTCGAGATCTGGAGTCACAGTGCGGAAATAGTCTTTTTTATATGTGTTTGACGACTGTCTGAACTCACCGGCATTGAGATTGACGGTAGAAATAACGCTGATTTCGTTCTGATTCCTCGTTTTGAAAGCGATAGCGCCCCTTTTGACTTTGCCCTGCATGAGGGCAAATCCCAGTGACAGGCGTATCAGCGACTGGCGGTCGCCAACAGTATACATCAGTTCGTTGAGCTCAGACAGCTTGGTTAGTTCGATATTGAGAGTCTTTTCGGAATCTTTCCGCTTTTTCTCGACCGCGTTCCGAATGGCCTGGCGGATTTCATTCAACTCAAACGGTTTGAGGATATAATCGTAAGCGCCCTCCTTGATGGCGTCTTTGGCCGAGGTAAGATTGGCGTATCCGGTCATAAAGATAACACCGATGGAGGGGATAATTTCGCGGGCAGTCTTGGCCAGTTGAATACCGTCGCCTTCCGGCATCCTGATATCGGTCAGGATAAAATCAAAGAACCCGCGCTTGAGAATGGCTATGGCGTCGTGATAACCGCCGGTCGTTTCAATTTCATATCCGCCGTCTTCAAGGGCGTCTCGGGCCAGCGACAGTACGATTTCCTCGTCGTCAATGATTAGTATTTTAACCGGCCGACCGTCTATTTGAGGCTTTTCACTCATAGCACTTTGGTTTCCCTGTGAAGCAGTTGTTTGATTATCTTGCGAAGTTCATCAAGGTCAAACGGTTTTGTAAGGCAACATATAGCCCCGGCCTCTCCAGCCATTTCGGCATCTTTATCCGGGAAGGAATCGGTCATGATTATGGGGATATCGGGTTTTGATTTTCTAATTTTGATAACCGTATTGACGCCGCCCATGACCGGCATATGAACATCACAGAAGATAAGCTCATAATCGCCTTTTAGAGCCATGTCCGAGCCGATCTGGCCATTCACAGCGGTATCGACGAGGTAACCCAGATCAGTCAGAACATCTGAAAGCAGTTCCCTGATTACGGGAGCATCGTCAATGATAAGTATTCTCTTAGGCATCGGCTGGCCCTTCGGTGGATGGGTCAATAGTATTCTCTGACGGCAAGGCCTTCTCCACTTCGATTCGCAACTGCGAGATAGTGAACGGCTTGGAGAGGAAAGCGTTGATACCGTAGCCAACTGTATTTGACACGGAAGGCAGGCTGGAATAGCCTGAAATTACGATTATTTTTGAATCAGGGTGAGTATCCTTGATAAAACGAACGACTTCCTCACCGGTAACCCGGGGCATCTTCATATCGGTAATGATCAGGTCAAAATGTCTTATCTTGAGCCTGGCGATAGCCTCGTCACCGTCAGAAGCCTTTTCGACATCAAAATCTTCCAGGACTTCGTACAGGAATTCCCGCATAACCTCTTCATCATCAACGACGAGGATGCTTTTAGCCATTGGGTCTGTCATTCCTTCGAATATTATGCTTATATTATCTATTTATGGGTTATATCGGCGGAAACAACGGGTTTCTCCAGTTGAAAAACAATTGTGAAACTGGTTCCTTCGCCGATTTTTGATTTGACCTTTATTTCACCGCCGTGTTCCTTGATAATACCGTAGCTGACGGATAGACCCAGGCCGGTTCCTTTGCCAACTTCCTTGGTGGTGAAAAACGGCTCAAAGATTTTCTTGAGATTTTCCTCGCTTATGCCGTGACCCTGATCGGAGATTGTAATCTCCACCGCGCCCGGGAATTCACCAAGCGGCGGGAGGTACCGGGTAAGTATACTGATTTCCGATCCCGGATCTGAAGCGTGCATGGCGTTTATGATAATATTGGTAAAGACCTGCTGAAGCTGTCCGGCATTACCGCTTGTCATTGGTATGTCGGCGCCGAACTCCTTGTTCAGTTTGATCTGTTTCATCATAAGCTGATGCTCTATAAAGGTCAGTGTCTCCTCTATAACGGCGTTGATGTCGAGTTTGTCGAATTCGGCGGTATGCGAGGTGCGGGAGAATTTCAACAGATTCTGTACGATTGTCTTGGTGCGCCGGGCCTGAGTCTCGATATCCTTAAGATATCGCTGGTATGAATCCAGATCACGCTGGGTCATATCCTCGAGTTTCTTTTTCTCTAATTTTTCAAGGGTGAACTGAGCATAGCCCAGAATACCGCCGAGCGGGTTGTTCAGTTCATGGGCGACACCGGCGGCCAGTTGTCCGAGAGCGGCCATTTTCTCCGACTGAATCAACTGCGTCTGGGCATCCTCAAGCTCGCTGGTTCTCTCGATTATTTTCTCTTCCAGAGTCCGGTTGTATTCTTCGATTTCCTCTTGAGACAGTTTCAGAGACTCAATCATTCGGTTGAATGACTCGGCCAGATGTCCGATTTCATCCCTTCGATGTATGTTTACCGTCTTGCTTAAATCACCCCGGGATATTTCCTCGGCGACCTTTACCAGAGATTCGATGGGCCGGGTAATTACTCGCACGAAAGCGGCCATAATGATAATGGCCGACAACACCACCAGCAGAGTCAGGAGAATTGATGTCGTTTCCGACTTGTCAATCTCAGCTTTAAGATTTTCCAGGGTAAGGGCGATTCTGACCTCACCGATCTTCTCCATGTAGGCGTCATCATCAGAGAAAGATCCGTAAAGTGTACCCAGATTCTCCTTGGAGACCGTCATCCGCCGGGTTTCAACCGGGTAGCGCATTTCCACATATTCGTTGCCGTTTGCGGCACGGTAATGGGTATGCTGGAATTTGGCGTCAGTTTCTTGAGGCGGAATGTTGCTTTCAACCTTTTTGGCACCTTTGGTGACATCTTCGCCGAACTCCGCCAGAACCCGGCCGTCAATAGTCCGAATTGATATAGAGACGACATCATCGGCGCGAGCGACGCCGCGTATAAGGTTATCCAACTCCTCGGTCGACTCCAAAATGACGCCGTATTCAGCGTTGTAGGCCATGTTGGCGACCAGAGTTTCACCGCGTTTGTCAAGTTCCTGATGGTAAATCTCGTTCTGGCGCTTTATCAAATATCCGCTGGATATCATCATGCTTGCCACCGTCACGATTGAGACCAGGAGCACGAATTTCTCCCTGAGAGCAAATCGCCTGATGGAACCAAAGAAGCTCATCGGTACACCTCCTTGGCTATAGCGATCAGATCTTCAGGGATTTCGATATTGATATGTCTGGCCGTCTTTTCGTTATAATGGAACCAGACAATTTCAGGAACGGCCACCGGTATCCGGCTCGGTTTATTGCCGTTTAAAACACGTACGGCGATTTTCCCGGCCTGACGCCCGATATCTTTATAATCGAAATCAAGTGCAAAGAGCGCCCCCGATTCAACCAGGTTGCGCGAAAAACCCATAAATGGGATTCCCCGTCTGAGGGTATTCAGCAGGATGAATCTGGTGGAGCGGGAGGTGAATATTGTAGCATCGGCCACCGACCAGATACCGTCGGTTTCAAGCATCAGCTTATCCATGGCGGCGGGAATTGCCTTTTCTGTGGCAACTTCGATGGCTATCAATTCGATCCCGGCCGCCTGTGCGACCACTTTGGCCGGGGGAATAAGATTGGCCGTTTCAGAAGAATACAAAACGCCGACCTTCTTGATATCCTTGATGACCTTCTTGAAATAGGTAAACTGAATATTACAAGGAATATCCAGCGATGACCCGGTAATATTGCCGCCGGGACTGGTCAGCGAATTGACAAAGCCGGATGTCTCCGGATTGAGTACAGCCGAAAATATAATAGGCTTGTTTTTTATTTTTTCCGAGACCTTCTGAGTGGCATGAGACCCGATTGTGAGAATCAGGACCGGGTCTAAATCCTCTATCTGTTTAAACTTCTGTTCATTATTGGCATCGCTTGAAGCCAGAATATATTCATGGAATCTGGCTGTCGCTTTCCTTTTAGAAATACTGCTTTTAATACCTTTAATTGTCCGAATCGTCGATTTCAGGCTGTCGGAATAGACGATCGCCAAGTCAATATCCTGCGCAAACAGGTTCCCGGCGGATAGCAGGAGAACAACTACCGCACTTGCCAGGAAGGCTGTAACTCTTTTAAGGCTGGGAACTTCCATCTTGTCTTTCTGGGAGTACAACTCTTTCCCTACAATATCAGATTGTGTTTTTCCACCCATGTAGCGTCAAAGAGTATATCGGGCGGTCACGGAAAAACTTGACAATTTCAACTCATATACCGCCTGACCGGACAGAGTTATGTAGCAATTCATTTATAGCGGATAAGTAAATCGAATATTGGCGGGTTAAGTTGACCGCCAATCAGACGATAAATATAGCGTAACCTGGAAAACTTTTGCATATGAGATTAGAGTCTCAAAACGGGAAAGCATTTCATTATAAATCAATGTGGATAAATATATATAGTTTTTCTTATGGAGGTACGCTTTGAGTAAGTACAAAAAGATTGCGATCTTACTATCCTCCCTGATAGTTCTGATACTATTGCCTCCACTGCTTTTGGCATCAACGACAGGCAAAATAGCAGGTACTGTGGAGGATGGTAAGACCGGAGAGCCGATTCCCGGCGCCACCATAAGGGTGACCGGAACAGATTTGATAACCCAGACGGATATTGACGGGGAGTATTTTCTTCTGAATCTCCCGGCCGGCTCCTATACTATTGAGGTTACCGTCATCGGCTTTCAGGTCGTTCAAAAGCATGACGTTCGCGTCCTGCTTGACTTGACTACCCCAGTCGACTTTGAAATTGAGCAGGTTGACTACCCGCTGAAACGGAAGGTAAGGGTTTATGCCGAGCGCCCGCCGATCCAGCGAGACCTGACAGCTTCGCGGTCGATTGTAACATCGGACCAGCTGGCTTTTATACCAAACTCCCGCAGTGTCGGAGCCATCATGTCCAACATGGCGGGCACCGTCGTTGACCGCAGTAGCAACATTCATGTCAGGGGCGGCCGAACCGGTCAGGTGTCGTATTTTTACGACGGCTTTTCAATTCAGGATCCGTTTGTTGGCAGCGCCGGTATTCGCATCATGCCTGATGCGCTCGAGGAAGTCAACCTCACCTCGGGCGGCTTCTCAGCCGAATACGGTGAAGCATTGTCGGGTATCTTAAATGCTGTGTCCAAAGACGGTTCCCGAGACTATCACGGCAAGATCAGGTTCTATGACGGCTATACTCATCGATACGATGTCAATACGGCCATGTTCAGCGACCTTAGTCGGTCCGATAATGTCTCGGTGGCGTACAACCTGTCCGGACCGGTACCAATGATATTCGACAACCGGATGACTTTTTTCCTCGCCAGCGAGTACCTTACCAATGGTGGGTATTTGCCGCATAACAAGGCCACCACCTGGACGCATCATGCCAAGGTAAACTTCCAGCCGACTGCGAACCTGAAGTTCACCGGTGTGGGAAGTCTTTACAAGGGCGAGGGACAGGTTTATTCTCACCGCGATGTTAATGACAAATCGTATGATTTCAACCAGGATGGGCTCGGCAAAAGCGAAGCCGAATCATACCTCTATGGCCTGAGGGGAAATTACAACATCAATTCCAAGTCGATCATGATGTTTTCTTACAATCATTTTTATACCGAACGTAAAAAGGCTCCTGAAAACCTGTTTGATACCTACTGGACCGAATGGCCGGGATACTCTGAGGATGAAGATGGTGTCTATAACGGTACAATTCACGAGGACAATTATCTCGCCTCGCAGGAATACTTCTTTACCGGATTTACCACCGGCGATGACTTCAATCCGACCTACGGAAGGCGCTATACGAAA
>DAOWOO010000147.1 GCA_030642025.1 Candidatus Zixiibacteriota bacterium
ACACCTGCGGCGAACTGACGGTCGCTCATATAGGACAGACAGTCAGATTAAACGGGTGGGTACAAGAATACCGCAATCTCGGCGGTTTGCTTTTTATAGATATTCGTGATCGTTACGGCCTGACCCAGGTTGTTCTTAATCCCAAAAATATTTCGAGTGAGGCCTTTGAGGTGGCCTCAACCGCCCGGCATGAATTTGTCGTGGCGGCCAAAGGAGTGGTGCGGAAGCGACTGGAGGGAATGATAAATAAAAAGATGGCGACCGGTATGATTGAGGTTGCGGTCGATGAATTTCATATTCTGGCCGAATCCAAAACCCCGCCCTTTGAAATTATTGACGAAACCGATGCCAGCGAAGTATTACGGCTGGAGTACCGCTATCTGGATCTCAGACGGGGGCCGTTGCAGAAAAGAATTCGGATGCGTCATGAGGCGGCCATGGCGGTGCGCAATTTTCTCTCTTCACAGGGTCTGTATGAAATTGAAACGCCGCTTTTAATCCGCTCGACTCCCGAGGGAGCGCGTGACTATGTTGTCCCCAGCCGGGTGCAGAAGGGCAAATTCTATGCTCTGCCTCAATCGCCGCAACTGTTGAAGCAGATACTGATGATATCAGGATATGACCGTTATTTCCAGCTGGCCCGGTGTCTCCGCGACGAGGACCTCAGGGCCGACCGTCAGCCGGAGCATACGCAGATAGACCTGGAAATGTCTTTTGTGACCCGCGATGATATCTTTGAGTTGACGCAGGGGATGATGATTGATCTGTTCGATAAAGTACTGGGTGTTAAGCTGGAGACGCCGTTTCCGCAGTATGAATATAGTGAAGTCATAAACCGCTGGGGTATTGATAAGCCCGATATGCGGTTTGGAATGGAACTGGTTGACATCACCGACCTTGTTGAAAATTGTGAATTCAAGGTATTCTCCGGGGCAGTACAACAGGGCGGCGTGGTCAAGGCAATCTGTCTTAAGGGGGGCGGGAGTTATTCCCGAAAGCAGATTGACGAGTTGACGGAATATGTCAAGAATCTCGGTGCCGGCGGACTGGCCTATATTCTCCGGCAGGAAGCCGGGGATAAGTCGCCGATATTGAAATTTATCGGAGAAGATATAAAGGACAAAATCTGTCAGCGGGCCGAGGCCGAAACGGGCGACGCCGTGTTTATCATGTCCGACCGGAAATTAAAAACCGAGGCGATTCTCGGGCAACTGAGATTGCGTTTGGGTAAACAGCACGACCTGATACAGGCCGACCGGTGGGAATTTCTCTGGGTGACCCGTTTTCCGCTTTTTGAATACAATGAGGATAACGACCGTCTGGAGGCGATGCATAATATTGTTTCACATCCGATCGAAGAGGATTTGCCGCTTCTGGATGCCGACCCGGGCGATATTCCCATCAGCGAGGTCAATCATCCGCTGAGAAAACTCCGTGCCGAGCAGTATGATCTGGTGCTGAATGGAACCGAAATCGGTTCCGGATCTATCCGGGTGCATCGTCGGGAAATCCAGCAGAGAATACTCAATATTCTTGGTTTTTCCAATGAACGGGCCGAAAATATGTTTGGTTTTCTGCTTCGAGCGCTGGAGTATGGCGCTCCGCCGCATGGTGGTATTGCGCTGGGTTTTGACAGGATTCTGGCATTAATGACCGGCAGCGAGAGTATCCGTGATGTTATCGCCTTTCCCAAGAGTACCACGGCCCAGTCGTTGATGGACGGCGCTCCGTCCGAGCTTGACCCGGAACAGCTGGAGGAGCTCGGTTTCGATATCTCCAAATTAAAGATGCTGTAAATTGTATCGGGAGTGATTTTTTGTCAGAAAAAGAGACCAGAATGTTTTCCATAGAAGGTTGTGATCCGCGGCTGTTGTTCGGGCAGAATGATAGCTTTCTTCGTCGGATAGAGAAAGAATTTCCGTTGTCGATTGTGGCGCGCGGAGATAAGATTACTGTCGAGGGTGATCCTGATGATGTTGAAAAAGTCATAAATCTGTTTAAGGATCTGACTTCGCGCCTTGGTCATGGAGACTATATTACCGATCAGTATCTTAATTACGCTATTGAGATGATTAAAGAAAAGGGAGATGGCCCGGCTGATATAATCGCCCGGTCAAGGCCGAATCGCGTGACATCAAAACATACCATCAAGCCCAAAACGGTCGGTCAGAAAAAATATCTCGATGCCATCGCCGAGAATGATATAGTTTTTTCAATCGGACCGGCGGGAACGGGGAAAACCTACCTGGCGGTCAGTGAAGCGGTGGCGGCCCTGAAATCGAAGCGGGTTAACCGGATAGTCCTGGTTCGGCCGGCCGTAGAAGCCGGAGAATCGCTCGGTTTTCTTCCCGGCGATATCCGCGCCAAGGTCGATCCGTATCTTCGCCCGGTGTATGATGCTTTGTACAACATGATGCCGACAGAGAAAATTCAGAAATATATCGAAATGGGAACGATTGAAGTTCTGCCACTGGCCTTTATGCGCGGTCGCACACTTGATAAAACATTTGTCATTCTTGACGAAGCTCAAAATACGACGCCGGGCCAGATGAAGATGTTTCTGACGCGGCTGGGATTCGAATCGAAAGCGGTGATTACCGGTGATGTGACACAGATTGATCTTGACGCCAACCAGATGTCGGGGCTTGTTTTGATTCAGAAAATACTGAAAAACGTCGAGGGTCTCGAGTTTATCTATTTAAGCGATAAGGATGTCGTGCGTCACCCGTTGGTACAAAAAATCGTTCGGGCCTATGAAAAATTCGACAGGGAGCGTCGAAAGGAGTAAGGGGACATTTTTTCCCCGCTATGTACCGAATTCTTTTAAAACTTAAACGATCTATACGGCATTTTCTAAAGGTACGCTCTGAAAGCCGTCCGTCGCCGACCACCCGTGCCCGAAGCAAAGTGTACCGTATAATAATGCTTCTAATGGCGGCGACGCTTATCGCGCTGTTGTATCCCGCTGAAGATTTGTTCTATCCCCTGGAGTTTCCCCGTAAGGGCGAGATTGCCTATGATGATATTATTGCACCTTTTCAGATTACTATTTCCAAATCGGCCGAGGAATTGGATGAGGAACGGGAGAGCGCGGCTAATGCCGTCCCGATTATCATTGACTACAATAAGGGTATTGTCGATTCATCTTTTGCTCGACTGGATCGATTTATGAAGGCCGCCGGCAAGGATGTCCAACTGATCAGCGAGAGAAAGCCGGATGACTCCCTGGCAGCATCGGAAATGGCAGTATTCCTGGACTCGCTTGAAGCCGGGCTGGCCAACCGTTTCCCTTATGTCAACCCCGCCGTGATACGCCGATTACTGCTGACGGGTAATGTTGAAGATGTCCGCAGCCATATTGTTGATATTCTTCGCAATACGGTCTATTTCTCCGGCATCATCAGTGATCTGAGCCTTTTGCCCCGCGGAAAGAACAACTCGGTCGTCATTCAGATTGACAGGCGCGAAATTTACCTGGTCCGGGACAAGCTCCTGGATGCCCACCGGGCCAACCGCGTTTTCCGAAGCGCCCTGAAGGAGAAGGCGCTGACCGAATCTTTCGACGTTGATTTCTATTATGATTTGGGGCGGCCGTTTATTATTCCCAATTTGACGGTCAATATTGCAGAGATGGATGCCCGTCGGGCCGAAGCGATGGCTGAAATATCAACGGTAAATGAAATTATTTCGGCCGGAGATGTTATTATTCGCGGCGGAAGCCGGGTTAATGAACAACAGGAAAAAATCCTTGAGGAAATTTACCGCCAGCAGAAAGTCTTTTCCGGAGAAGAAAGCTGGTACAAACCGTTCCTGCCGGTGGTTGCGCGTCTGGCTTTGGTGCTGATCGCCTTTGTTATCATGTATTTGTATCTCTATTATTTCCATGAACTCCTGTTTCGCTCCAACCAGATGCTTCTGGCGATGTTTCTGATTTTCGGTCTTGAAATCGCATTGGTGCACGTGGCCCGCATCATCGAAATCAACATGAGCCTGTCAATGTATATTTACCCAATAGCGATATTTTCAATACTGATGACGGTGCTTTTTGACGCTGAAATCGGCGTGGTGAATACATTTATACTGGCTCTTCTGCTGGGTATTCTGCACCGTTTCAATTTCTCGCTGGCGCTGGTAGTGATTGTCGTGGGGACGGTTGCCTGTTATTCAACCCAGAGAGTACGGCACCGTGCCGAGTTTTTCAAATCAGCTCTTTACCTGGGAATCACCTATATTCTGCTGGTGCTGTTGATTGAATCATTTAGAATTTCACCGGATGAAAACCTGGTCGGTCTGTTCGGGCAAGGGCTTTTCAGCGCCATTGTTTCTCCGCTTCTGGCGATGGGGATTCTGCCGATATTTGAATCGGTTTTCGGATTTACCACCAATATCACTCTGCTGGAGTTATCCGATATGAACCATCCACTGCTCAAGAGGCTGGCTCTCGAAGCCCCGGGAACGTATCATCATTCGATATCGGTAGGTAATCTCAGTGAAGCGGCGGCCGAATCAATTGGGGCAAATTCTCTTTTAGCCAGAGTGGGAACGTACTATCACGATATTGGCAAGATTGAGATTCCTGAGTATTTTGTTGAGAACCAGCTGAGTATAACTTCGCGCCATGAGTCACTAACCCCTTCGATGTCTACTCTGATTCTTTCATCGCACGTCAAAAAAGGGCGTGCACTTGGTGAAGAAGCCGGTATCCCTGATGATGTTCTTAATTTTATTGAAGAACATCATGGTACGATGGTCATGAGTTATTTCTATAATAAGGCGATTGAACAGGGTGAAGATGAAGAGTCTGTTTCCAAGTATCGTTATCCCGGTCCGAAGCCACAGACTAGAGAGACTGGCATAGCAATGCTGGCTGATGCTGTTGAAGCAGCCTCGCGTACTTTGGATGATCCCAAACCAGCGCGGATTTCTTCACTCATTCAGAGAATTATCAATGATCGATTCCAGTCAGG
>DAOWOO010000445.1 GCA_030642025.1 Candidatus Zixiibacteriota bacterium
GACTTCGAGAACCTAGCCGACCTGTCCGGTCTATTACCGTCAATCTGCTCGTTCGCTTGCCATTCCACGGAAAGAAAAAAAGTAAAATCAATCCGTCTTTCATCGTCGATCAGGATGGTTCCTCCGGCTCTGATCTCCGAATTGTCTTTGATCATATCGGTTTTTTCAGGGTAAAATGCGATCTGGACATCATCACCTATCTCAATCGCGGCGCCCGGATCATAGAAGGAGTCCTGCGGCTTGAGCCTCACTTCAATCTTCCCGCCGCTGAATATCCCGGCGACCATCTTCTCAATTAATTCGGCTGTAGCAAAAGTTGCCGTAATATTGTTTTCCGGTTCAGACGCGGTGGCATTTTTCATTCGAGTTCCTATTTGTTTCGTATCGTTTCATCTTGAATTTGATCAATGGAGAGATAATAATACCTGCTTTTCATTTTGTCTTGACAATCTGCGCCAAAATGCTTGGCGCATTCGGTCAAATATGATATTTGGTGTAAACGATAGAGAAGGTGGTATCGATTATTCGTGGTGTGATTTGTCTTGAACGGAATGGTTTTCATTCAGATATTTCTAAAAAATGTTTTCGCCTCAGGCGGATTCAAGTTCAAGAAAAGGGAAAAATAAAAATGCCGATTACCAACTTGGCCAGTGCCGGATTTCCTTTATGGAATTACCTGGAAAAACATGGACACGATGCGGTATCGATTTACAGGGAGGCGAAATTAAATTACGAGCAGGTGGCCAATCCTGGTGCCCGCTTCCGGATGGAAAATATCAACCGACTCTGGTGGAATGTAACGGAAATCGTACATGATCCATGCTTTGGACTGGAACTGGCCGAACTCTGGCATCCCTCCAACTTTGGCGCCTTGGGGTATGCGATGCTGGCCAGCTCAACACTGCGAACATCCCTGACAAGATTGGTGCGTTACCACCGGATCGTCTCGAATTTTAATTTTATTCGGATGGATGAAATCAAAGAGGGTCTGACTGTTACCCTGCTGCACAATAAAGAGATTGACTATATCCCTGCCCGCGCTGATGCTACGCTGGCCATGATCATGAATATATGCCGCCAGAATTATACGGCGAATCTGGCGCCGGGATCGGTCACATTGACCCATTCCAAACCGGATTGCGCCGCGCGTTATTTTGCGTATTTTCAGGCCCCGGTGTTTTTCAATGCGGATTGGAACCGGTTGACCCTGCCTCTGGACGCCGTTGATAAAAAGCTGCCCAGCGACAATCCGCAGCTGGCCGAGTTTCACGACCAGTTAATAATTGAGTATCTGGATCAACTGGATGAGGAAGACATCATCCAGAAAGTAAAGGCTGAGATCATCGCGCAGCTTCCATCCGGCAATGTCACCCAGGAGACCGTGGCCCGAAAAATCTACATAAGCACCCGCAACATGCAGCGACGGCTTCAAAAAGAAGGGACGACTTTTAACACGATTCAAAACGAAACCCGGCTTGATCTCGCCCGGCAGTTTTTAACCGACAAGCATGACGATATGACGGAGATTGCGTTTCTCTTGGGTTTTTCGGAGGTCAGTGCTTTTTCACGGGCGTTCAAGCGTTGGACAGGGGTGTCACCGAGTCAATTCCGGATGGCGGCGTAGATATTGCCGGGCCAGGGTAGAGACATACGGCTATGCCCGAGGAATAGCTCAAAGTGTCTAAAGTGATCTAAGGTAAACTAAAGTGCCTAAAGTTGAGGTACGCGCTAACGCGCGGCCATTATATATATATTGGC
>DAOWOO010000043.1 GCA_030642025.1 Candidatus Zixiibacteriota bacterium
GAGAACGAAGAAGTCGCTGAAATTCACGGCAATATCGCCGATGAGCTAAAGCGACGCTTTAATGCTGAAATACGTGAGGGTTGATATAAATGGACACACTTGAGAAACTGGAACAGAAGATCAACACGGCGTTGAATCTTGTTGAGAGGCTGTCGGAAGAAAATAAAACTCTTAAAACAGAAAACAGAAATCTTTCTTCCGAACTGGAAAAAGCCAAAGCCGAGTTAGGTTCATCCAGAATTGAAAAAAACGAACAGGCCGACCGGATAAAGGGGAGGCTTAGCAGTATTCTGGACAAGCTTGACCAACTCGAACAGGTTGGAAGTTGATATTATTAGCTTGACAAGGAGCCTTTTAAAACCGAAGTTATTTTGTTATATATAGATTAATGAAGATAAAATATGACAGCTTATAGGTTTAGTTTTCGGTATGCCCGATATTTCTGATAAAGAGAAAACCGTCAAGGTAGTTATTTTCGGCGAGGAATACCCTATCCGCGGTGATGTGGATGAAAAATATGTCCTTCGAGTGGCCGACTATGTTGACAAAAAGATGAAAGAAATTGCTCGTAAATCCAGGAATAAGTCGCCCAATCGTATTGCCATACTGACTGCGCTGAACATGGCCGGTGAATTACTGGACTTAAAGGATTCCCGGGAAGAAAGTCTTTCCAGGGTTGAAGACCGGGCGAAGAGCATACTGGATTTGATAGATAGTAAACTTCCTGATTGCGACGAAGACTGACCTTACCTGAAAATACTGTCCTTTTTTATCTTCCCTTAAGCAAGGTACATTTTGTAATAGATCGCTTCCGGTATTGCCGGGAGTAAGGAGGATACATGAACGGCACATTATTGATTGTTCTCTTTTCAGCACTGGCCGCTGTTATTGGCTTTGTCGCCGCCTGGTTGATTTTACGCCGGATAGGTGATAAACGTATTGCCAGCGCCGAGGAATTTGCCCGGAAGGTTGTGGTTGATGCCGAAAAAGAAGCGGAGATAAAGAAAAAAGAAGCCTTGCTTGAAGCAAAGGAAGAGTGGTATAAGGCCAAATCTAACTTCGAGCGGGAGTTTCAGAATAAGAAAAACGAAATTCAGAAAATCGAGCGGCGATTGCATGATCGGGAAAATTCTCTTGACCGAAGACTGGATGTTCTTGCCAAAAAGGAGAAAGACTTTTCTTCCCGCGAAAGAACCCTGGCCGGACGAGAGAAGGGTGTTGACCGGCGTGAAATCGAACTCGATGAAATAATAAAATCGCAAAATGAAAAACTGGAACGTATCGCTCAGATGACTGCCGAGGAAGCCAAGCAGGAACTTAAGGAAAACCTGATTGGTGAAGCCAAGATGGAAGCGGCGGCCACGATTAAGGAAATTAAGGATAAGGCTGAACAGGATGCCGACAAGGAAGCGCGCGAGATAATAATATCAGCCATATACCGCTGTGCCGCCGACCAGGCGGTGGAATCGACGGTCTCGGTAGTGACCCTCCCCAATGAGGAAATGAAAGGCCGCATTATCGGCCGTGAGGGGCGCAATATCCGTTCTTTTGAAACGGCCACGTCGATTGATGTAATAGTCGATGATACTCCCGAAGCGGTAATTCTCTCGGGGTATGATCCGGTACGCCGCGAGGTTGCACGTATGGCTCTGGAGAAGCTGATTTCCGACGGCCGAATCCATCCCACCAGGATCGAGGAAGTGGTTGAGAAGACCTGGAAGGAAATGGAGATGATTATTCGGGAAATCGGCGAACAGGCCTGTTTTGATGTCGGCATACAGGGTTTGCATATGGATGTTATTAAACAACTCGGCAAGCTCCACTACCGGACGTCGTACGGCCAGAATGTTCTGAGCCATTGCAAGGAAGTAGCTGTTCTGAGTGGTATTATGGCGGCGGAACTCAATCTTGATGCCGATCTGGCCAAGCGTTGCGGTCTTCTGCATGATATCGGTAAAGCGATAGATCGTGAAACCGAAGGTACTCACACCGAACTGGGCGCCACTTTCATTTCGCGGTACAATGAAAATCCGGTGGTTGTTAACGCCATAGCGTCGCATCACGGTGATGTTCCACAGGAATCGGCTTACGCGATTTTGGTGCAGGCCGCCGATGCCATCTCCGGCGCCCGACCGGGAGCTCGGCGCGAGCCGCTGGAGGCGTATATCAAGCGTCTGGAAAAACTTGAGGAAGTTGCCGACTCGTTCAAAGGTGTCTCCAAGGCGTTTGCCATACAGGCCGGGCGCGAAATCCGCGTTATTGTCGAATGCGAGACGGTTGACGATCTGGCCGCTTCGATAATGGCCGGTGAGATCGCCAAGAAGATTGAAAAGGAAATGGAATACCCGGGGCAGATAAAAGTCACTGTTATCCGTGAAAGCCGCGCCACCGAGTTTGCCAGGTAGGAGAGCCGATGTCACAGATTAAGATTCTATTCTTCGCCGACCTGGTCGGCAAACCGGGACGTTTTGTCCTTTCGCAAATGTGCAAGCCGCTCAAGGAAAAATACGGTGCACATTATGTAATCGCCAATATCGAAAACGCCGCCGGGGGTTTCGGGATTACACCTGAAATGTGTAAAAAAATATTTTCATACGGGGTCAATTGCCAGACATCCGGTAACCATATCTGGGACAGGCTGGATATTTGGAAATATATTGATGGCCAGCCAAAACTTCTTCGTCCGGCCAATTTCCCTCCCGGCGTTCCCGGGAACGGGTATTATATTGATGAAATCGAAGGCGCCCGGATTGGGATTATCAACCTGATGGGCCGGACATATATGAAGGATATCGACTGCCCCTTCCGCGTCGGGGAACGAATAGTGGAGCAAATCCGCAAAGATACGGATATAATTATCATCGATTTTCATGCCGAGGTGACCTCGGAAAAACAGGCTCTGGCATACTACCTCGACGGACAGGTGTCGGCCATTATTGGAACTCATACTCATGTACAAACCGCCGATGAAACAGTCACCGAACGTGGCACGGCCTATATTACCGATGTCGGTATGACCGGCCCGCATGACTCGATTATCGGTATGGCCAAAGTACCGTCTCTGGACAGATTTTTGACCGGCATGCCCAAACGTTTTACCTGCGCAAAAAACGATATCAAAATCAGCGGGGTCGTAATTACGGTTGATACCGAGGACGGCGCCGGAGTCGATATTGAAAGATTCAGGGTTGATTATGGCGATTACCCGCAAGACGAAGATTAATGAGGAATGAAACAGGCATGGAAGCGATTCTAATAGACGGGAAAAAAGTATCCAAAGAAATTAAGGCCGAGCTTAGGGAAAAGGTTATTGCTTTAAAGGAAAAAGGGATTATTCCCGGTCTGGCGGCGGTCCTGATCGGCGACGACCCGGCCTCGGCGACCTATGTCAGAAGTAAAGCCAGGGCATGTGAAAAAACAGGGATATATTCTGATATTACCAAACGCCCCGGAGATATCAGCCAGGAAGAGGTCGAACAAATTGTTCGCGATCTCAATGTCCGGGATGATATCGATGGAATTCTCGTTCAGTCGCCTCTGCCCAAACATATGGACGAACCGGCCGTCACATGTATTATAGATCCGCAGAAAGATGTCGACGGTTTTCACCCGTTTAATGTCGGCATGATGCTTATTGGCCAGCCAACCTTTCTGTCATGTACGCCATACGGTATTGTCGAGCTGATGCGGCGTAATAAAATAGATCCTTCAGGCAAAGAAGTGGTAATCATGGGGCGGTCCAATATAGTCGGTAAGCCGATGGCGGCCATACTCATGCAAAAACGACAGGGGGCCAATGCCACCGTAACTGTCTGCCATAGTCGAACATCAAATCTGAATGAAGTATGCCGCCGCGCGGATATTCTAATCGCGGCCATGGGCCAGCCGGAATTTGTCAAGGCTGAAATGATTAAAGAGGGTGCGGTCGTGATAGATGTCGGTATTAATCGTGTCGAGGATTCATCAACCGAAAAAGGGTATCGGCTGGTCGGCGATGTAGATTTTGAGGGTTGTCGGCAAAAAGCCTCGTTTATTACACCCGTACCGGGCGGTGTGGGGCCGATGACCATAGCCATGCTTCTGACAAATACCGTCAAGTCTGCGGAACTCCGCGCACAGCGATCCTGATATTCCGAGGTGCATGCTATTGCGGGATGATTGCATTCAGTTGCGCTATATAATCACCTGTTTTGCGTTATCCTGACCCGTCATAATATTCGGCAATTTAGTTGTTTAAATCTCTCCGTTAGCTGTCTTGTTATATGTTGGTACGTAATAAGATAGTAGCTTATCTTAAAGTGATACATATATTATCTCGAAGCATTTTGCGATACTGTTTACTCTTTGAACAGGGGGCATAACCTTTGCTTTAATTAACACTGCTATAATAGTATTGTAATGAAATATAGATTATTGACAAAGCTTCTCGTTCCCCTGCTTTTCCTCACCGTATGGCCTGCAGGCGCATTCGCCGTTGAGATTACGTATGGGCTTCCCGATACGCTTCAGGAATTGAATTACTGGGACGAAAGCGGACGTTTTACCGGCGGGCTGGCCAGTTCGGTTCCGGGTCCGGGTCTTCAAATAACGGTTACTCCGGAAACAGGCCGGGTTGACGCTTTAGAAACGTATGAAATAAACATCATTGTTCCTTCCGTTGGATTTCCCAGACGTGGGGGAATGGCCTTTCATTTTCCGTCGGAGATTGGCCTGTCCCAAATTCATGATATCTCATACTCCGATAATTATGACGGTGATGATTTGCAACCGGGCTTTGCCTTCGTGTTTAATAATATTCTGGCGGTTTTATTTAAAAACGGGCAGCCGCCTCCGCCGGGGACCGAGATTTCGCTTCGCATTTCCGATTTACGAAGTCCGATTATTGCCGATGAGTATCAGATTACCGGATTGATTTTCAATCGGGGATTTTTTGTGGTAGCCGGACCGTCATTTTCGGAACGTTTCGAGATATTCCCTGATGAGCCGGTAGCCCTTACTGTTGAACCATCGGGACCGTTTTCTTTGAGAGCCGGCGAGACCGAGTTTTTTACGGCGCAAGGATATGCCCGGTTTGGAAATTACATCACCGGCCTTGATGTCGCCTGGTCGCTGTCGGATAATTATGATAATATCGGCACTATTGCCAATGGCCTGCTGTCCGCCAAGACGGTCGGAGAGGGCAAGGTTGTTGCCACATATGAAGGTCTTGTCGCCGAGTCAGGGCTGATAACCGTTATACCGGGTGAGCTGGTTTGGTTTGTGATGTCCGGGGCGCCCGAGACTTCGGCTATTGGCCAGCCGTTTACATCGCCGATTACCGTTACGGCTTATGACGGATTCGGCAATATCAAGATCGACCATATCGGAGATATTTATTTTATGTCCAGCGATCCCGCTGCCGAACTTTATCACTCAATAGACAATCCATATCGGTTTACCCTGACCGACGAGGGAGTACATCAATTTGGCGGTGAACTGTTTACCCTGTTCACCTGCGGGACTCAGACTATCAGCGTGACCAACGGCGAAATCATATCCGTAAGCGGACCGATAGATATTCCCTGCGGCGAAATCGTATCATTTGAGCTTATAGCAGATGGATTAATCACTGCCGGTGAACCGTATGAAATAAACATTGTAAATGCTGTCGATCAGTTCGGCCACCCGGCCGGCGGTATGGTTACAGTCAGCCTCGTCTCCGGCAATCCTTCGCCGGGAGGCGATGAACCGGTTCTTCGGGATATTATTGTCAGCGGTGGTGAGGGATCGGCCGAGCAGTTTTTCTATACCGCCGAGGAGCCGCTGATTGAACTTGCGGTGTCGTCCGGTTTCAGTATTACTCACAGACTGACCGTTCTTCCGGCTTATCCGGGCGGCCTAGTTTTAGATCTTCAGGCGACCCAGTCTGTCGCCCATCCGCTTTTCGGCCCAGGCACGATTACCTCTTATGATCTTTATGGAAACTTAAAAACTGATTTTGACGCATCACTGTCTCCTGTGGAACTGGCTGTAAATCAGGGTGAATTGACCAATTCGATAATTGATCGCGCATCTGATTTTGTGGAGGGTGTTGTTGATCTTACCGGCTTTGATATTACCTATCATGGTGATCCGGGGGAGGTTGAGATGTCGGCGTTATCGGGCGGAGTGGAGTTGAATACGGAAGAGTTGGTTTATAACGGAATTCTTATTAATGTCTTAATGGATATTCATGACACAATCCTGGTTGGGGAAGAGATTTACATAGACATTGGATTGACTAATCCGGGAAATTATACGCCTATATTTCCGATGAAAGAGGTAAGAGGATTTATTAATACCCCAGGTTGTCCGGCTGAAGAAAAACTCCTATTACCTGTCGCACCCGGACCTATGCTTATAAGGGATTTCTATATTTCATGTTTGGAATTAGTGCAATATTCAACTGATAGTCTGTATTATGAGGTCAGAGCCCCTTATTATTTTGATGGACATGATGTTACTGTTTTTACAAAACTGGTATATCCAATATATATTCTTCCGGGAATATCCGCGATATATGATAAAGGCTCATTGACAGTTGGTAATGTTCTTAATTCTTCAACTGTAGATAAGATTGATATGCTTATAAACTTATCCGGCGTACCGGATCAAATGTCGCCATTAGTAAATGCAGAACTATATATTGAAAATGGCTCCGGTTCTTGGCAGAGTCTGGGATCTTGCGATAAACCTATTGTTGGCGGAAAAGTCTACCTGGAATTCTTTGATGTTAGTATTCCTGCGTTATATGAAAATGATGCTTATCATTCATTAGCCCTTGATTTGGTGATATCTGATAATAACAGGACAATTTACTTACCTCGCTATGAAGGGTTTGATTCGCTCTTTGTGCACAGTCCCGCCGAGTTGGAATATATTTCCGGTACTTTAACTCCGACTGTTACTCCGGCCGGGCAGATGCAGTCGTTTGAATTCGATATTGAGTTTACAGGTTCGACGAGTATCGATGTTGATCTCGATCAGACAAGGTTCGATCTTATATATGATGGCGGTATGCTAACTGCCGAACTTGATGCTGACGCTTTGATTCTCTTACCAGGTACAAATCATATTGTTACCGAAGAGGTTTATATTCCCGACAATCCCGCCAATGGTATTTTTACACCAAGATTAAGGCTTCATGGAACAGAGCTGTATGTTGACCGCACCGACACCCTGTTATTCGGAGGTGAAGTCATCACAGTTGCCGGCGGGCCGCAGGTGAAAATCGTATCGACCGATCTTATTACTATCAACCCGCCATATCTGAATACCGGGCAGGAGTTCTCTATTGCGGTACATCTGGAAAATATTTCAGATTTTGCAGTTAATAATCTTTCGGTTGGCATTATTCCCGAGGGTTCTTCCCAGCCGACTGTTACAGTGTCAAATATATCAATTGGGGCGCATTCCGGATATGATGCTTATCTTGATCTGACGGCTCCGATGATAACCACCCCGACCCTGATCTATAAGGCTGTAATAGAAGCTTCCGATGCGGTAATCCTTCCGCCTGAAGATGATGCGGTCGCCATTGTTGTCCAGTCGCCAGCCGAAATAGAACTGGACTACTTTGTCGCCGGTATATATAACGGAATAGTCAGTTTCGGGGAGCCTTTTACTATTTCGGCCTTTCTTAGAAATAACGGCGAGGCCGAGGCCGGGCCGGGCGAAATATCCCTGGTCATAGACGGGGTTAATTTTGGAATTGCGGATTCAACGGCTGTTGCCATTGCGCCCGGTGATAGGGCGGATTTTCTGCTGACGGCGCCGACCTTTTCTGTCACGGCTGATCTTGATTTGAAAATTTCATCGATACCACTGGATATAAACACCGATCAACCGGCGCCGGTCACCGTTGGTTCGGCCGTCATTCCGATTGCCGTCGAATCCGGAGATGCGAAGCTGGTTATTACCGGGCATTCGGCCCCCTCGCCATTGATTATCGAAGGAAGTCTGGCGGAGTTGTTCACACTGGAAATATATAATAAGACAAGCGGATCCTTGAATCTGGTTGAACTCAAGTCAGCACTTATCGGAATAAAGGATAAATTCAATAACCCGGTCTTGCCAGACCAGGTAGTTATTCCGGATGAATCCGGCTTTTTCGAAAACGACGAGATGGTAAGCATGGGTCAGGTTGTCATTAAAAGGTTGATATTTGGATTTTCCGATTTTATTCTGGAGCCCCGAGAGACCCGCATTATAACCTTCAAAGGCAAATTCAGGGAATCGATTTCTTTGAAAGAATTGAAAATTTCAA
>DAOWOO010000382.1 GCA_030642025.1 Candidatus Zixiibacteriota bacterium
AGTTTGACCAGGCGGTCGGCGATTTTTTTATTAAAGGTCTTAGCGTCGTGAGGATGAATTCCGACCGTGGCATAAACGGCGTCATACTTTTCCGCCAGCTTGACCGAGCGTTCGGTTGATTCCATGTCGGCACCGATATTAACCAATGTATGAACACCGGCATCAAGAGCGGCCTTAATAATTTTATCGCGCCGTCCGTCGTATTCGTTGAAATCAAGATGACAGTGAGTGTCAATCATCAGTTGATCGCCGCCCCGGGCGGCAGATCGCCTTCAGGAACAACGAGACAGAGTTTTTTGCCCTTTTTCGCGGCCAGGAGTATCCCGTTTGATTCCACCCCGCGAATTTTGGCCGGTTTGAGATTTTTCACCACAACTATTTTCTTGCCGGTAATTTCTTCGGGTGTATAGAACTGAGCCACTCCGGCGACAATCTGGCGTTTCTCGGAACCGATATCTATCTGAAGTTTCAAAAGTCTGTCGGCTCCCTCAACCCGCTCGGCACTGATTACTTCGGCCACGACCATTTCAGCCCGGGCGAATTCCGAAGTATCGAGCAGGTTGTTATCGATAATCTTCTTCTCCGTCTTATCCTTTTTTTTCTCATCTTTCAGCCGGGGAAATACCGAGCCTTTTATTTTTATCTTACACCCCGGCTCCAGATAATAGAAAGTCCTGGCGTTATCAAGCGACAGAGCCTCATCACCCAGCCCCAGAACACCGAGAATCTCAAGTGATTTGGACGGCATAACCGGAGAAATCAAGGTGGCAATTATCCTGATTGCCTCGGCGCAGATATACAGAACTCCCCCGGCCTTATCCGGCGAGCCGTTCTTCACAAGCTTCCACGGTGCATTGGTGTCGAAAAACCGGTTGGCGGTGCGCACCAGACCCAGTACTGCCTCAATGGCGGCGAGAATTTTAAATTTGTTAATATGAGCCATAACCGTTTCCGGAAGTTTCTCAGCCTCGGCGATTATTTCATCGCCACCATCGAGACTTTCGGCAGGTTTGGGTAGCTTACCGTCAAAACTGGCCATAATCATCTTGGCTACTCGCGAAACCAGGTTACCCAGATCGTTGGCCAGATCGCTATTGTATTTGGCGACAAAACGCGATTTTTGAATATCGCCGTCGGCCCCGAAGGGGTACTGGGTTTGTAAAAGATAGCGGGTTGCATCGGGGCCGAATTGCTCAATCATGTCATTGGGGTCAATCTGGTTGCCCAGCGTTTTTGACATTTTTTCACCGTCCACGGTAAAGTAGCCGTGCAGAAATATTTTATCTGGAATCGGCAGGCCAGCCGCCATCAGCATGGCCGGCCACCAGATACAATGGAATTTCAGAATATCCTTGGCCATCAGGTGAACCGTCTCGGCATTGCGCCACCATTTATCGAACTGGTCCTCATCATCACCGTAGCCGATTCCGCTGATATAGTTGGATAACGCCTCAATCCAAACATAGGCTACCTGTGACGAGTCATACGGGAGCGGTATTCCCCATTTTACCTTTTCGCGCGAGGCTGAAAAATCGGTCAGGCCCTGCTCGAATAAACCGAGAACTTCACGGCGCCGCTCCTGCGGCCGGATCATCAATTGGTCGGTTTCAATCAACTTTTTGAGTTTGTCTAAATAGGCGCTCAGTCGAAAGAAATAGTTTTTTTCCTTGAGCACGGTCGGCGGAATTTTATGATCGGGGCAGACACCGTCAACCAACTCTCTTTCGGTCAGAAATTTTTCACATGCGGTGCAGTACAGACCTTCATAGGTGCCTGAATAGATAATCGGCTCACCTGATTCGGTTCTGGCATCATTCAGGATAGTCAGAAGTTTCCGAACGGAGTTAATATGCTTTTGATCGGTGGTACGGATAAAACCGTCATAGCTTACAAGAAGGTTTTGCCATGATTTCTTGAAGTGCTGTACCACTTGGTCACAAAAGGCCTTCGGCTCGACTCCGGCTTTCTCGGCCGCCTCGGCGATCTTGGTGCCGTGCTCATCGGTGCCGGTCAAAAAGAATGTCTCGCGGCCGGTCAGTTTTTGATACCGGACCAGTAGATCGGCGGCAATGGTTGTGTATGCGTGTCCGATATGCGGCCGGTCGTTGACATAATAAATCGGCGTGGTGATGTAAAACGGTCTCTGCACCGGGTTACTCCGGTCTTTCGTGATTGTTATTGTCTTTTATCTCATGACAATATCGGTAAAAGGGCCCGTTTTCCAGACGCTTTCTGGCCAGTTCGCGGCCATATACTTTAACCTCGGCGCCATCTCCAAGAATAACAACCATATAATCCTCGAAATAGTTGATTTTATCTACGACTCCTTTGCCCTCCGGAGTGGTGTACTCTTCACCGGCTTCAGGGTAGTTTTGTCTCACCTCATTATACAGATCAAATTCATATTTCAGGCAACAAAGAAGACGGCCGCAATTGCCGGATATTTTCGATGGATTCAGCGACAATCCCTGAACACGGGCATCCTGGGTTGAAATCGGCTCGAAGCTCTGAAGGAAGC
>DAOWOO010000080.1 GCA_030642025.1 Candidatus Zixiibacteriota bacterium
TGATTGACGGCACGATTGACTGTATTGCTTCGGACCATGCTCCCCACGCCGAGGAGGATAAGGATGTTGAGTTTGATCATGCACCTCCGGGTATGATCGGCCTGGAGACCACGCTCGGTCTGGTCAAGACACAATTAATTGACAAAGGTTATCTCAACTGGGCCGATGCTATCCGCAAGATGACTTGCAATCCGGCGCGGATACTGAAGCTTTCCGGGGGAACGCTGGAAATCGGTTCGGAGGCCGACATTACCATAATCGATCCTGAGAAAAAATGGACGGTCAAACGTGAAAAATTCCGTTCCAAATCAAAAAACTCCCCATTTATCGGAAGGGAACTGGTTGGACGGGTTGAATATACAATACTTCGCGGCACGTTGGTTTATGAAACCGGTTAGTTGTTGTTGAAAATAAAAGGGACGTTCGATTGAACGCCCCTTTATCTTTGCGCCAAATATATTTCAGATTAAAACATTTTGTATGTCAATCCCAGCGCTAATGTTTCTTTTAAGCGGCCTTTGAGGCTGATCTGCTTGTCATAAAGAAGCTGGGTGTAGAAAACAACCTGAACGTATTTTGCAATTGAGGCCGTGACGCTATTCTCCCAGTTAATATCAATCGCTTTCCAGTAATCTTCGGACTCGGTTCCCTCGACTTTGTCCTTATCCGAGAAAAAGAGCGCCTTGTATACAGTCACTTTGCCAATATAGCTTAGCTTGTCATTGAAGACAAGCTTGACATCGGTATTGGACTCGATACCACCGTCGGTGGCGGTAACAGTTTCAAATTTATCCAATCCGGTTTCCTGAAGATCGCGGTTGATATTATGCTTGATAGCCAGACCGAGACGGGTCAGGATGTCGTCTTTATCCTTTTTTAGAAGCTGTTTGGCAATACCGACCGATTCGGTTAGAAGAATCGGATTGATATACCGTTTGTTGGTGTCAACCGAGGCGTCGTAAAACTGGCTTTCAAACCGGAAGGCAATAAAGGGTTCGACAAAAGCGTTAAAATCTATCAGACCGACCGATTCCAAATCTATTTTATCGGTTGATTTTTTCGGTTTGGCCCAGTACTCGTCGCCGTTTTCATCCTCAAGCTGAGTGTGCGTCTGGCCGAAAGCCAGTTTGAAAGTATTCTTAAGTTGGAATCCTGGTGAGAGTTGTTTATTGAATATTCCGTTGGCGTTCCAGACCCAGCTAAAGTTTCCCGCCTCACCGCCGGTCCAGTTGTTTGAATATGACGCCTGCGTAGCGTTAAGGCTGAGATCAAAAGATTTTTCCCACTCGCCGGCGAAGCCTGTTTCGGCCAGCAAAAAGAGTGTGATAATTGCTGCGATTATTTGTCCCGTCGTTTTCATCAATCATTCCTCCTTGCGCGTTATAATAGTGGTTTACTTCCTCATAACGCAAGTGCAAATGGCGTGTTCCGAATAAAGTTGACTTTTTATAATAAGAGGGCTACCCTGATTATATGCCGGAACTTGAATTGCATTCCGATGTGCAGTACATGAAAGGTGTCGGTCCCAGGCGGGCCGCGGTGCTGTCCAAGGTCGGGATTGATACGGTAGGAGATCTCCTGGGGTACCTGCCCCGCCGCTATATTGACCGTTCGATGATCGTGCCCATCGGTACTCTGAAAGCCAACATGGACGTTACCGTCATCGGCCGGGTGCTTGGCAAGGGGATATTAATGGGAAGGAGGAAGCGCCTGGAAATCATACTTGGCGATGATACCGGCCATATTGCCCTTATATGGTTTGCCGGGTATCGTTATCTGGAAAAAATGTTTACCAAGGGTGACGTTTACGCCGTCACCGGGCAGGTAACGTACTTCCAACAGCACCAGATAGTCCATCCTGAGGCGGAGAAGCTTGAGGATGATATTGACCAACTGATACACACCGGACGTATTGTGCCGGTGTACCCATCGACGGGCGAATTGAAAAAGGCCGGTATAACCGGTCGGGTAATGCGGCAGCTTATCAGCCGGGCGCTTGATAATTTGTCCGGAAAACTAAATGAATATTTACCGGAGAAATACCGTTCAGACTACAGTTTAATGAGACTTCCCGATGCCATAAGGCAGATCCATTATCCTGATAGTATGGAAGCCAGGGAATCAGCGCGAATAAGGCTGGCCTTTGATGAGTTGATGGAACTTCAGTACCTGATATTAAATTCGCGCCGTAAAAGCAGAAGTGTCGGCCGGGGACATACATATAAAAAGCCGGGAAGTACATTAAAAGAATTTACAAAATCTCTGCCGTTCAAACTTACCGAAGGGCAGAGAGACTGCGTCCAGACAATTACCGGCGACATGTGTAATGAAAAACCGATGCACCGACTTTTGCAGGGCGACGTAGGTTGCGGCAAAACCGTCGTGGCGATTCTGGCGGCCGTCTATGCGGCCGAGAACGGCCATCAGACCGCTTTTATGGCCCCCACTGAAATACTGGCCGAGCAGCATTATGCCGTCTGGCAAAAACCGCTTGAAGACGCCGGTATGAATTCAGCCCTTATTACGGGGTCGTTGAAGAAAGGCGAGCGCAGGGCGATTGAGACCGGGATAGCCGATGGGACTATCAAGATTGTTTTCGGGACCCATGCCGTTATTTCCAAATCGGTGACATTCGATAATCTCGGCCTGGTCGTGATCGACGAGCAGCATCGCTTTGGCGTTATGCAGCGGGGGCGGCTTATAAAAAAGGGGTTATATCCGGATACGCTGGTGATGAGCGCCACCCCGATTCCCCGAACGCTGGCCATGACCCTGTACGGCGATCTGGATATATCATCAATTAAAACGATGCCGCCCGGGCGACAGCCGACCCGGACCGTTTGGCGGGCGGCCAGCTCCCGACCCGATGTTTACAAATTCCTTAAGGAAAAACTGAAAAAAAACGATCAAATTTTTATTATTTATCCGCTTGTGGAAAAATCTGAAAAACTTGACCTCCAGGCGGCTGAAGATGAGTATAAGAAATTGAAGAAGGAAGTCTTTAAAGAATTCAGCGTTGGCCTGCTACACGGACGCACAAAAAAGGAAACGCGCAATAAAACCATTGCCGCTTTTCGGGCCGGGAAACTTGGAGTGCTGGTGGCAACTACCGTGATTGAAGTGGGGATAGATATACCATCGGCGACCATTATGGTAATCGAACATGCCGAGCGTTTCGGTTTATCGCAGTTGCATCAGCTAAGGGGGCGGGTTGGTCGCGGCAGAAGACCCGGAATGGTCATTGCCATGGCGGTTCCTCCGGTGAGTGCCCTGGCGAAAGAACGGCTGGAGATGTTTGCCGCCACGCCTGATGGTTTCAGGATTGCCGAGGCTGATTTGAAACTTCGCGGGCCGGGGGAGTTTTTCGGCACCAGGCAGCATGGCCTGCCGGAATTGAAAGTGGCCAACCTGGCCGAGGATGTGAACTTGTTGCCAATCACGCGAAAAGTAGTTGCGAGTCTTTTAGCCGATGACAAAGCGCTTGACAGGGACGATCGAAATCTGCTAAGCTACCTTCGCCGGAGAAGCGAAAGCCGCAGAGATCTCGGCCGTTTCGGTTAAACTTCGGTTGAATTAAAGTAATGTACCAAACAGGAGGAATGATGACCGACGAAGACGCCAAAAAAATAAATATGCATTTCTTTCAGCTGGTGGTATCGCTTCAGGCGGCGGCCTGGCAGCAGATGGGCAAAATCGCCTCGCCGGTAACGGGCAAGGTGGAACGAAACCTGGATCAGGCAAAGGCAAGTATCGATATGCTTGAAATGCTGTCTGAAAAGACAAAAGGCAATCTCTCCAATGAAGAAAACCAACTTCTTTCCAACGCTCTTTACGAATTGAAAATGAATTTTGTCGATGAATCATCAAAACCGGAATCTAAAACGCCGGAGGAAGATACCGATAAACCCAAACAGGCTGAATCGGCTGAATCCAATGAAGATGTACCCGAAGATAAGGCTGATCCGCCATCGGGGAAAGATAAAGATAAAAAGTAATCAGGGAATATATCTATAACCGGGTTAACGCTTTAACCTTGCGTCCGAACCGGCAAAAGTATATATTTTAAGGTGGCAGAGACAGATAAAACCAAGCCGATAACGGACAGCATGATAAAGGTCTTTAAAGAAAGTTTCGGCAAAAATATTATTATCGACCAGCCGCTGGCTGAATATAATACATTTGGAACCGGAGGCCGGGCCCGGCTTTTTATAGATGTCAAAACGCCGGAAGATTTGGCGGCCGTTGTAAAAACAGCCAATAAAGCCGGAATATCATATTTCATGCTCGGCGGCGGGTCGAATGTCCTTGTTTCCGATTCGGGTTATGAAGGATTGGTGATTAGAAATTGTATCAATGGACTGAAGGCAGAAGGCACCTCTATTACTTCCGGTGCCGGGGAAGAGTTGCAAAGTATGGTGGATTTTGCGGCGGGAAGCAGCCTGTCCGGCCTTGAATTTGCTACTGGTATATATGGTACTGTCGGAGGCGCCGTGTTCGGTAACGCCGGGGCTTATGGCTCTGATATCGGCGCTGTCGTCGAATCGGCGCAACTTGTTGATAGACAGGGTAATATAAGAACCGAACCGGCCGAGCATTTCGAATTTGGCTACAGGTATTCGAAATTGAAGCAAACTCGGGAGTTTATAGTCGAGGTAAAGATTGCACTAAAACGGGGCAGGAGAGAACAGATACAGGCGAAAATCGATGAAATATCGAAACTTCGACAACAAAAGCTGCCTGAAAATGCCAAGACTGCGGGGTGTTTTTTCAAAAATATTCCTGATCCAAAAGAGGAATTCGGGAAGATGGCGGCCGGGAAACTGCTGGATGAAGTCGGCGCCAAAGATATGCATCACGGCGGAGCCAGAGTATATGAACAGCATGCCAATATTATTATAAATGACGGTACCGCCGATACAAATGATATTACCGAACTGGCAAGACAGTTGAAACGGAAGGTGATGGAAAGGTTCGGGATAGAACTTGAAGAGGAAATTACTTATCTGGGTAGTTTTTAGGGAGGTTTTATCGAATAATATTTAAGAAAGTAAAGCCAACCGAGTAAATATCGGTAAAGCTACGAAAAAGAAACTTGCATATCTGTTTTTTCTGGCCCTGTTCGTTCCGGCGGCCGTCGGCGTTTTTGCCGAAGAACCAGGCATCCGGGCACGACTGGAGGTACCTTCCTCGTTTATCTCAGGCTATCCGGATAATAGACTTCGTCCGATAGTCTCTATTTCATTCGATCAACATGACAACATGCCCATGATTTTATCGACGCCGCCTAAAGTCGTTCGATCAAGTTATGAGAATCATTCACTAACCTTTGGCGCTTTTTATTATAAACAGGGTAGATACCTTTATGAATATACCCCCCGAACGGTCGATGCCAACGATTTCTTCAATTATCGTAAAGAAGTCATACTTAAGCGCAAGCAGAGTGAACTCCAGGCCAGGGCGCTGGTAAAAGAACAAAAAGACAAAGCCGGGGGGCTGCTGCAGCTTCGCATTCCGATCAAATCCAAGGCGATGGAATCGTTATTCGGGGAAGGCGGCGCCGGGATAAAGGTTTCGGGATACCATCGCATCACTTTTTCGGGAAGATCACAATGGGATGACCGGGCCTCGACATCCACCTTCAGGCAGAGCAAATTTCCGTCGCTGAATATGGAGCAGGAATCGCGTTTCGATATCAGCGGCACCATCGGGACTAAGATTACCGTATCGGTTTCTCAAGACTCCAAGACTGATATTCCTCTGGCCAACCGAATCATGCTTCGGTACAAAGGCGATGAGGACGATATAATCAAGACTATCGAAGCCGGCAATACCACCCTGTCACTTCCCAATACCCGATTTGTCGGTTATTCATCGCGTATTCGCGGGTTATTCGGTGTCAAGGCCGCCGCGCAGCTCGGCCCGGTCAAGCTTACCGCAATTGCCAGTCAGGAAAAGGGTACCACCGAGCGGACATCCATCACCGCCGGGGCCACCGCCGATAAAGAATTCATCCGCGACTACCAGTTTGCATCGGGGCGTATTTTTGATCTCGGGCGGATAGACAGTATCCAGGGAATTTCCTATGCTCCCGACCAGATTGATTTTCGGCCCGGCGACACCATCACGTATCTTGAGGTTTACCGCAGTGCCCAGGGAATCAGGATGGGGGACAATACCGCCGCTCTTCAGGCCGAGTTCTATATTGATCCGCTGAATCCCGGTGACAGCGCGGTCAGTGAGGTCGGTGTGGTTCAGGTTGAAAGCACTGAATATTATGCTGATTTTATCGAGCATTGGATATTGTTTGACCGTTCCAACGCCGGTTCTCAGGCCGAGATTGGCGTTTTCATCATAGTCAAGAGAGCCGACGACGGCCCCCTTGCCGGGCGTATCGATACTATCGGTAATATTATTCCGGAAGAAAATCAGCCTTATATACTCAAAATAATCAGGCACAAAAGCCCGTCGCCCATTCAGGAAACCTGGAGTTACATGTGGCGTAATGTGTACTATCTGTTTGACCAGAA
>DAOWOO010000020.1 GCA_030642025.1 Candidatus Zixiibacteriota bacterium
AGACCGAAGACCAAAAGCATACTTTTGGCTGGGGGACAGGGATTCGAACCCCGATACTACGGTCCAGAGCCGCATGTCCTGCCATTGGACGATCCCCCAGTCCAATCTGGTGAAAAACCCGGATTGCCATGTTGCGCCCGGATTTGTATTGGCCGACAATATATATTTCTCGTCCGTTTTGTCAACAATTTGATTATATTAAAGAAGAATTTTCGACTATTTACGAACAATCGCCACAATCGCCCGGCCCGTGACCTTAATTCTTGCCCTTCTTCCGGTGAATCGGTTACGTAATGTCAGCGTATCGCCGAATTTAAGCCTTCGTTTTGGAGCAGGATATAATAACCCGGAATATTCAATCCGGCAACTGTCTGACAGCGGAATTACCGACAGGAAATTGCCCTTTTTTGACATTAATGTAAGTTCCCGATTTTCCACCAGTTGCGCCTCCCAGTCGGGGCTGATCAGCTTTGCAGAAACATTGGTTCTATTTCTCCTGTTAAACCTGCAGACAAGATCAAGAAGCAGGACATTTCCAATAGTGTGGTCAATCTCCGATCGGCTGACCGCGCCGCAGATTTCAATATCGGATGCTCCTCGTTCTAATGCCAATTCCAGCGCCAGTTGGGTGTCGGTTTTGTCTTTCTCGGGCGGGTGCGTTATCAGTTCAACATCCTGAAGATACCTTTTTGACAGTCTGGGGGCCGAGTCCAAATCACCGATTAAAATATCCGGCTTTATATTATTCCTCAGGAAAAAGCGGACTCCGCCATCAACAGCCACTGTAACTGCGCCTCGGAGCCGTTTCAAATAGAAATCAATTTCACGGCGAACATATCTATGATGCAAAAACAGGATGTATCTTTTTTTTTGTGCCATACCCTTCCTATAATATGAACCTGACATTCCAAAAGTTAATCTATGAAGAAATCAAGGCTCCCGCAAGGGCAACAGTCACCAGCGCAATGGATGAATAAATAATCCATGCCACTCCGATCAGTGGCAGAAGAATCGTCATTGTGATTAATGCACCTGCCGATGAGCCGATCAGATCCATGGCATATCCGATACCGCGATTAGCTCCGCTCCTGCCGAAATAGTATCGCCGGGTGGCCGCCGTGAACAGCGATCCGGTTGCGGCCGCCACCGTAAACAGAAACAGACCGTGATACAAAAGCAGGGCGCCGGAGTCAACCGTGTCATATGTTGAGGCAAATAATAATGCCGCCGTCAATAAGAGCAGGAGAGCCGGGTATTCCATATTGTCCCGGTCAAACCGCGCCGTATAATATGTTCCCGCCGCCAGGCCGAGCATGAAAGCGCCGATCAGCGCACTCAATTCCGAGTATAATGTTCCTGCCTGAGATTGATACAGGTAGAATGAAAGCAGTTCAAGCGTAAGTGAAACGAGTCCCGCAGTAAAGTATAAAAACAGGCTGAAGGTGCGCCTTCGGCTGGCCTTTAAAAGAGTGGTCGTAGCAAACAGTACAATTAAAACAGGTATAATCCAGAGCCAGTGAGAACCCTTCAGGATAAACGGGATTATTGTCGTATCATAACCGTGTGCACGCGATCGGTACAACGCCTGGTAATGCGGTAATACCGGTTTTATGATTGAGTTGATTTGAAAACCGGAGTCGATGACTTCGGTCAGACGTGCGGTTTTTATATCATTTAATCTGTTCTGTATTTGATAATCAGTCAGATACAGAGGATTGTATTTCATATTATTAGCTCGAGACATCAGCGTTTCAGGGGATAGTGTTAAAATCGCCGAGTCATCCGACGCAAATATGCCGGTTGTTTCGCCCGGCCAAAGAACAATATGTCGGAATACCCGGCCCAGGGTGCTATGTATGATTGACAAAAGCACTCTTTTTTCAGGTAGAATATACCTGTCGGTGTCATAATGTGCCGGGATGTATAAAACGCCGTCGTCTTTCATGACAACTCTCAGCGATGACAGGAAAGATGGCGTCAGAAACCGGGATGTTTTATAACTGTCCGGTTCGCCGATTGCAAGAATTACTATATCATATTTGTTTAAAAGGTTCCCTTTTCTGAAGAATCTGACCGGATCAGAGTCGATTCGATTTATATTATCGAATATTGTGAATATGTCATTCAACTCATATGAAAGAAGTCGTCGAGGGTCGATGGCGGTTAGTTTGATACCGGGGAAACTGTCGCATAATTGCATGATACCGAACTCCGCCCGGCCGATGAATAATATATTCTCAGCTTCAGGTTTAAATAGTAACGGTGGGATAAAAACATTTTCAGCCCGTTCCAAATCAGGGAAGGCGCTTTCGACAGCATTATCGGTTACGAGATATAAATCACCTCCCCGTGAAAGTATCGTTTGATGTCCGTAATGAGTGTCGAATGATTTTTCAACAGTATATGATTCATACCGGATTGAATCGATATAACCGTCCATGGCAGCACCTGAAAGGTATATGCCAAAAAGCGCCAATATCAGTATAACAGAGATTAATGCCGATCCTTTTTTTGTTAATGGCACATACCGTAATACCGGTACGGAAATACCGAGGAACAGGGAGATTGGGAATGTCGAGAGTACATTGCCGATCAACAGCGCCAGTAGCAAGCCGCCCACGAAGGCGCCGATGCCCTCATACAGGTAAACCCGGATGATTGACTCCGACGGTCGATATCCCTCGCGGTTTATTACCGGGAAAAGCCAGCCGGATATTATCCCGACCGGCATCATGAGGATTATCGAGAATATCGTGGCCTGTGTGAGGGGTATTACTTCTCCCGCTATGCCGCTGAGCGCCAGCGGTGCGAAACGGACGGCGATAATTGTCATCGGCAATAGAATTACGCCAGTGACAAACAGAACCCCCGATTTGACGGCAACCTTTTTTAAGCCCCCGATAAATGCTCCGGCCGCCACCGCGATAAGCCATCCGAAAAGCGCCATTCCGATAAGAAGTTCGTCGCCGTTGAATGATGAAATAAGTTCGCGAAGAATCAGTACCTGTCCGCCGATAGAAAAATATCCGAGCAGAAATGCTTTCTTTTTCATCAGAACCGACCGGGAATTTCATTATCGCAATACTTGCACCGGTTGCCCTTGAGATTGTATTGCCTGATCCGATAACCGTTCCGATCAATTACCTTTTTACCGCAGGAAGGACAGTAAGTCGATTCCGCCGGGTGGCCGCGGACATTCCCGATATAGACATATTCCAGCCCTTCGGCGCGGCAGATATTCCAGGCTGTTTCAAGTGTGGATATCGGAGTCGGGGGAAGGTTCTTCAGTAGATACTGGGGGTGAAACCGTGAAAAATGTAACGGAACATCGGTGCCCAGGTTGGCCTTAATCCACCGGGCCAGTTCCTTGAATTCGGATTCGGTGTCATTCAATGTCGGGACAACCAGGTAAACGATTTCCAGCCAGACGCCTGATTTTCTTGTCTGCACCAGCCCGTCGAGGACCGGTTTCAATTCGGCGTTGACAATATCACGGTAGTAATTTTCCCGGATAGCTTTCAAATCGACCTTTACAGCATCCAGGTGCACCAGAAGATCAGCCAGCGGCTTTTCCTCGATGTACCCGCCGGTAATCATTACCGATTTAATATCATTCTTATGGCCCAGTACGGTGGTGTCGTACATGTACTCATAAAAAACAATCGGCTCAGAGTATGTATAGGCAATGGTCGGCACCTTGCGGGAGGTACAAACGTCCACGACCGCCGCCGGTGACAGGTCGATATTATCGGTTTGCTCCGGTCGAACCTGGGATATTTCCCAGTTCTGACAGAATTTGCAGTTGGAATTGCATCCCGCGGTAGCCAGAGAAAAGGCCGTTGTTCCCGGATGGAAATGAAACAGGGGCTTTTTTTCAATCGGGTCGATATTCAAAGAACAGGGGAGACCGTAAACCAGGGTAATATATTTATCTTTTTGATTTTCTCTGACCCCGCAGTACCCCCGTTCCAGATCGGTGACCATGCAATGGCGCGGGCAGAGTTCACATTCGATACCGCCGTCTTTTAGTTTTTTATAGTATCTGGCTTCAACATTGGAAAGCTTTTTGGTGTAATCAAAAGCGGCCGCATTCTGTATGCCGCCAAGGATATCAGGTAATAGCCCGGTTTGCGATGCTGCCGTCACGCAGGTCGTGCATCCCATGCATTTTAAAAACAAGCGGCGCTCCATTATAATAAACTCCCCGGTCGGCTTTTGCCTTCCCTGCCGACGTCTATTACTTTAATTTTGATTTTATCCAATTTATCCATGCCAAGTTTCAATAATGCGGCAGTTTTAAGGTATTTAACGGATCTCCCGACTTTCTCCAGAGGAGGCAGACTGTTAATTCTTCTAAAATACTCCAATATCTCAAGGCCGACCCGGTCAACGGCGACCGGATCTTCGGAAATAAGAATCCCCCCGTAATATGCCATATAACGGCTGTCGAAACCGGGACCGCCGTTGTACTGAACCATAATAGCGTCTATGATTGTCAAACGGTTCTTTTTTCTGATCGGCTCAAGATTGGAAATATTAGCGGCATATGGATCACAGTTGTTGTCATGATACTTATTGGGATTATGAACAGCGCCGTACATATTTTTAAGACCGCCCGACAATCCGGCAATTGAGTGATCTTTCAGTACCGGCAAATTGATATTATAGTCAATCATGTCGGTCAGGATACGGCTGATAAGCGAATTGACCCCGTCCGAGGAGTAGAAAGCTCGGCTGTAACCGACACCATTGCTGTCGGTTCCGAGAATCCGTCGGCCGAAAGATGAGGCATTCAGCTTATACCCGGCGGAGGATAGTTCACGGTTGCTTCGTTCCCAGACAATGATATTGTTTTCCTCTATGCCTGATTCCTTTAACAGTTCGGAAAGGGCATCAACCAGGGTTGGCGTGGTTGAATTCAGCCTGCCGGCTAGGCAGTTGGTTTTCATCCCAACCCGACCTCCCGGGAATAGCCGAGCCAGACAGCCGGATGGGTTTTTATCCTCGGTCAACAGCCTCAATCCTTCATTAAGCAAAGTTTTGTACTTTTCCGAATCGGGCTTTTTGCCTGGATTCCCGCCGGTTGATTTGACAACGATAACAGTACTCATCTAATTTATATACAACGGTTTTGGGCGAATCTGTCAATACTTTTTTGCTTGACCATGTCTCTAAACAGCCGTATCCTATAAAAAGGTGTATTAGTATGTCAGGAAAGATCATGTTTAAAGCTCTGGCGGCTCTTGTAATCGTTTGTATTGCAGGTGCTTATGCATCGGAGCGGGAACCGGCGGTGTCCGGCATGTTTTACCCGTCGGATTCGGCCCAATTATCTCGGAATATCAGGTCCCATCTTGATAATATCACCAATCTGCCTGATATTGACGGACGCATAATCGCTCTGATTGTGCCTCATGCCGGAATTGTTTACTCCGGTCAGATTGCCGCATATTCGTACAAGTTGCTTGAGAGTTCAAGTATAGACAGAGTCATTCTTTGCGGCCCGTCGCATCGTTATCCGTTTAGCGGCTTATCTGTTTATGGTCCCGGCATAGAATGGAAAACACCTCTGGGGAATATCGCATGCAACGATTCTCTTTGTAATAGGCTTTTGGATTATCATTCAAATATAAAGATTATCCCCGAAGCTCACAACCGGGAACACTGTCTTGAAGTGCAACTTCCGTACCTTCAGAGGGTACTCCCCTATTTTACAATTGTCCCGATTATAATGGGCCGGCAGGATAGGATGACAGTTGAACTGTTGGCTGATGCCCTGGTATCATTGGAGCCGGATTCCACGACGGTTATTGTCTCATCGACCGATTGGCAGCATTATCGTCCGGCTTCGGCCGGATGGCCGATGGATTCACTGGGTATTGATTGTCTTGTGAATCTGGATTTCAACCGACTGCAGCGTTATTTGGATAATGGCAAGGTTGAGGCCTGCGGGGGCGGCCCGACTATCTCGGTGATAAAGGCGGCGGTAGCCCTCGGCGCCAACCGTGCAAAAATGCTGAAATACGGCGACTCCGGAGATCTGTCCGGAGATAAAAGCAAGGTTGTCGGCTATGTCGCGGCGGTGTTGTATAAGGCCGATACGGATTCAGACAGATCAACTGCACAGGCCTCACCTGAAAAAAAAGATGATCCGAAAGCCGATGAAGAACTACCTAAAATGCTTGGTTTGACAGATTCCGAAAAGGCCGAATTATTGAAAATAGCCCGGAAA
Source organism: Candidatus Zixiibacteriota bacterium (assembly GCA_030642025.1). GTDB lineage: Bacteria > Zixibacteria > MSB-5A5 > GN15 > PGXB01 > DAOWOO01. The sequence continues at coordinate 6,233 of DAOWOO010000020.1, forward strand.
TCAATTGAAGAATATCTTGAATCCGCCGAGCTTCCGGAATTTGATGTTTCTGACAATCTAAGAAAATACGGGGCCGCCTTTGTGACTCTTGAGAAGCAGGGAAGATTGCGCGGCTGTATCGGGCATACATCGGCATCGGAACCGCTATACGAGACAGTGTCAATGTGTGCTGTCCAGGCGGCGGTATCCGACCGGAGATTCACTCCGGTAAGCCGGGGAGAACTGGACAGTCTTCATATAGAAATCTCGGTTCTCTCACCAATGCAGCAGGTAAAAGCCTGGGATGAGATACAAATCGGCCGCGATGGCCTGATGATATTCAAGGGAGCCAATAGGGGGCTTCTACTCCCACAGGTTGCCTCCGATTACGGCTGGAATACCGTAGAGTTCTTGGAGCAGACCTGCCGTAAGGCTGGTCTGGGGAAAAACGACTATATGTCGTCTGAAGCTGTTGTGTACAAATTCCAGGCGCTGATTTTCGGTGAGTAAACGGCGGCTTGACAATAATGCGGGGGTTGGTTATGATACAAGATTTTAAGGAGATGATATGCAGTTGGTATATGCCGTAATCCTTGCGGGGGGACGGGGTGAGCGATTCTGGCCTCTATCCCGGGCCCGGCGCCCCAAGCAGTTATTGCGATTGATATCGGACAAGACGATGCTTCAGGAGACAATTGATCGCATCCTGCCGATAATCCCGATGGAGCGGGTGGTGGTGGTCACTTCCGAGGATATAGTTCAGCCGATTCTGGAAGATATCCCTGATATCAAGCGGGAAAATATTCTTGCCGAACCAACCGGCCGAAACACCTGTCTGGCTATCGGACTGGCCGCCGAACATCTGAAAAAGATCAATCCGAATGCTGTCATGGTGGTTCTCTCTGCGGATCATATTATCAAACCGGCCGAAAGGCTTCACGACATTATCAAGGTTGGGGCCGAGATTGCCGCCGAAGAGGATAAGCTGATAACCATCGGTATCGACCCAACCCGCCCGGAAACAAGTTACGGATATATAAAACTGGCCCAGCAGTACAAGTCGGTTAACCATACTACCATTTATGAAGTTGACTCTTTTACCGAGAAGCCCAAACCGGCTGTGGCCCAGGAGTACTATTACGGACGTAAGCACCTATGGAATTCCGGCATGTTTATATGGTCGGTGCAGGCTGTTTTGAATGCAATATCCGATTGCCGTTCGGATATAAGGGAACTGCTTGATGATTATGCCGAACATATTGGTCAGCCTGATGAAAATGAGAGCCGTTGTCATTTATACGAACAGAGCGAAGCTATTTCAATAGATTTTGCCGTGCTTGAAAATGCGGAGAATGTTCTGACGATAAAGGGTGATATTGTTTGGGATGATGTCGGAAGCTGGAACGCACTGGAGCGGTACATGGAGCGCGATAATGAAAACAATGTTGTCGTCGGACGGGGTAAAGTCGTCGGGTCGTATGAAAATACCATTTATAACGACAGTGACGGCATGATTATAGTCCTCGGAGTATCCGACCTGGTGATTGTCAAAACCGGTGATATCAGCCTTGTCGCTAGTAAGACCAATGTGAATGAAGTGAAAAATCTACTGGCGGAATTTGCCGCCGATGATAATCTGAAAAAATACTTATGAGAACATTCGATATTTTAATATTGTCGGCCCTGTTTTTGGGTCTGCTTGTTCTGGGTGGATGCCGTGGATCGTTTGATCGATCCGGGGAAGAAATCGTATCTCCCCGACCCACAACAGCCGGTGATGAACCTCTCGGCCTGGAAGAAGACAGAGTCCTGATCCCCGAAAAATATAGATATACCCGGGCACCGGTTGATTCAATGATAACCGATGACAGTTTACTGGTTATTTATCCGCTGTATAATCGGGATGAGGATGCCGGAAACAGATATGAATCATACCGGATACAGTTATATACGTCAAAAACCTACGGACCGGCGGTCCGGGAGCTTAATATAGCCAGCGAGGTGTTCGACCATTCGACCCGTCTTGATTATGAAGTGCCCTATTACAAAGTGAGAGTTGGTGATTTTGCCACCCGTGATGAGGCCGAGAAATATCTTCCGGCGGTCAAAGCGGCGGGATACTCAACCGCCTGGACCGTGAAAGTCAATCTCAATATTAAAACGCTGGAAAGTATGTATGATAACCTGGAATTGCCGCCGACGGATTCTGTTGATACGGCGGATATGGATATTATGGAGCCGGTAAATGACACCACCCTGTATCAAGAGGATTAACCCCTTTAATCCGAACAGAAGCATCATGGAGGAAGCATCGGGTATTCTTAACAGGGATGGAATTGTCGTAGCGCCGACTGAAACCAGGTACGGTTTGTTGGGGCGGGCCGATCATCCGGTGGTAATGGAAAAGATATATTTCCTTAAAAACCGCCCGAAAGAAATGCCGACGGCGGTGTTTGTCCACTCGAAGTATATGATTTCTGAGTTTGCCGATGAAACCGACATATCCATATCTCTTGCGGAAAGGTTCCTGCCCGGTCCATTGACCCTGGTTTTAAAAGCACATACTGATTTTGGTGCACCTATTGTCATTAACGGAAAAATAGGCATTCGATGTTCATCTTCGCGGATCATTGCCGCTGTCATAGAGCGGGTTTCATTTCCGGTATGCGCCACCAGCGCCAATCTGTCAGGCAGAGAAGAACCAACGACCATCGAGGAAATTGCCAAACAGTTTGGCGGGCACGTGGATATGTATCTTGACGCCGGTCCGCTTGATGGTCAAACTTCCACCGTAGTTGACTGCTCCGGCGATGATGTTCAAATCCTTCGCCGGGGGGCTGTTGGCGATAAGGAAATAAATCTGACTGTTGGGAGAAAAGATGATAGCTGATTTTCATATACTTTTTGTATGCACGGGAAATACCTGCCGCTCCCCGATGGCTGAGGGAGCGCTGAGGAAACTTCTGGAAAACAAGGAAATTGGAGGCATCACAGTTTCATCGGCGGGGACATCGGCCGTTTCGGGATATTCTGCTACCGACTATGCTATTGAGGCCTCACGCATATGGGAGGTGGACATAACCGGCCATAATTCCCGACAACTGACCGAGGAGCTTATAGAAGAAGCGGACCTGATTCTGGCCATGTCACCGATGCATTGCCATAAAATTGTCGAAATGGTGCCGGATGCGGCGGGAAAGACGTTCCTCCTGAGAAATTACCCCGAGACCGGATGTATCGGCGAGGGTATCGATGACCCGATCGGGGCGTCGCTCGATTTTTATAACAGGACATTTCTTGATATCGGTGAGGAACTGGGACGTATCCTTCCGGATATAACTAATACGATCGGAAAGAAGAGGATACCGAAGCAGGAATTATGATGGTTAAGATTCTCACCATATTGGGCGCCCTGGTAATAATGACGGGCGGGGCTTACTATTTTCACCTGTCGGGCAGTCTGGCATCGGCTCAGACTTCGTCTGAGGAAATACCTTCCGAAAGCGGGATAGACCGGTTTATGGAGAACTTGGCCTTCGGAGTAGGCGAGAAACTTGACTTCGATATCAATTACGGTTTTATAAATGCCGGAAATGCAATTATGGAGGTTGCTGAGCTTATTGAGTACAACGGAAGGCCCTGTTATCTGGTTCTGTCAACGGCCAGTTCCAACAGGTTTTTCTCAACGTTTTACCATGTTGAAGACCGGGTAGAATCGGTTCTCGATGCGGTGAGCATGTTTACATGGCATTTTGAAAAGCATCTGCGTGAAGGGAATTATCGGGCCGATCGTATCTGCGACTTCGATCAGTTGAAAAATATTGTTATCTACCAGGATGATACCATGGAAGTCGCCCCGTATGTGCAGGATGCACTCTCCGTATTGTATTATGTCCGTACTCTCGATCTGAAACCGGGTGATTCTTATTCCATCGGAAATTTCACCGACGGCAAATCATATTCACTCGAAGTAAACGTCTTGCGAAAAGAGACTGTTAAAGTCAAGGCGGGCAGGTTTGACTGTATTGTGGTTGAACCTCTATTGAAATCCTCCGGCGTCTTCAAGCATGAGGGTAAACTGACAGTCTGGCTGACCGATGACCGGCTCAAAATGCCGGTCCTGATGAAATCAAAGGTGCTGGTCGGTTCCATTTCGGCCGAACTGACCGAATACCGCCTGGGAGAAATTATTGAATTCTGATGGAAAAAAAGCGACATTTCCCCAAATTGACCTGAATCGCGTCCGGACAATTGAATTGGAAACCCGAGAAAGCAAAGTCACCACTTCGCTTCTGGGTAAACCGCTCAGTTCCAAAGGAGCCGACATTTTTTTTGACAGTCTGCCGGGATTTTTGAAAGCTTCGGACCTGATTGAATATATAAAGTCAGTGGTATCCGCCCGTAAAAAAGGTCTGCCCTTTCATCTCATGATGGG
>DAOWOO010000034.1 GCA_030642025.1 Candidatus Zixiibacteriota bacterium
AAAAGCTTCCAGATCCGAAAGCTTTTCCCCGGTCGAAACCATCTTGATCGGACAACCGGTAACCGACCTGATCGAGATAGCCGCGCCACCGCGAGCGTCGCCGTCCAGCTTGGTTAGAACCACGCCGGTAAGGGAAAGCCTTCGGTGAAACTCCTCGGCCAGATTCACGGCATCCTGACCGGTCATTGAGTCAGCCACCAAGAGTATCTCGTCGGGCTTCACCTCGGCTTTGATCCGGTCCAGTTCGGTCATCAGTTCTTTATCGATATGAAGCCGACCGGCGGTGTCAAGTACGACCAGGTCAAAGAAATTTTTCTCGGCGTATATTTTGGCCTCAAGGCAGATTTCCGGCGGTTTTTTATTGTCGAGACTGAAAACCTCGACATCAATCGATTTGCCCAGAAGCTTGAGTTGCTTAACCGCCGCCGGGCGGTAGATATCGGCCGCCACCAGCAAAGGCTTTTTATTTTTGCGCCTGGCCTGAAGGGCCAGTTTTCCCGAGAGGGTGGTTTTGCCTGAACCCTGAAGCCCGCACAGCATATAGACGGTCGGCTGCCGGTCGATAGGGGCCAGAGGCTCGGCTTTTTCCCCGAGAAGTTTTATAAGTTGTTCATGGACGATTTTAACAATCTGCTGGCCTGGTTCGATAGATTTTAAGACCTTATCGCCGATAGAATCCTGCTCGACATTCCTGATGAAATCTTTGACAACCTTGTAGTTGACATCGGCCTCAAGAAGCGCCCGACGGATTTCACGGAGCGAATCCCTGATATTTTTCTCGGACAGTTTTCCGGCCCCGCGAAGCCGCTTGAATATATCGTCAAACCTGTCGACTAAATCGTCAAACATAATCTTTTATACGCTTTTGCCCAAAAAGGGCATACCTCTCCTGTTCAAAGCTTAGAAATATACAAAAACGACCCTGAAGATCAAGCGATTTCTATGACTTTAGTTTTCGGATAAAGCCCTCAAAATCTGAGGATTGAAAAAATGACGAACCGCTGACAAGAATATCGGCCCCTTTTGAAGCCAGTTTCGAGGCATTGCTCAAATCCACTCCACCATCTACCATAATTTCGAAATTAAGCCTATTATCCCGGCGGTAGGTTGAAACCGTGTCCAATCTATCATATACATCCGGCATAAAATCCTGCCCGGCAAACCCGGGATTGACCGACATCAACAGCAACAGGTCAATATCACTTAGAAACGGCAGAATATGCCTGATATCAGTCGGAGGATTCAGAGAAATTCCGGCTTTACACCCGGCAGATTTGATCAGATTTATTGTGCTTTTGATTCTCTGAGAATCCGGCTTATCGTCAATCGTATAAACCCAGCGATTCGGTCCGAGGTCCACCCTTTTGCCGCTGATTTCGATATGAAAAGTAATATAATCCACCCCGATACCGGTGAAATCCTCGATACAGCTCTCAGGATCAGTGACCATCAGATGAGCATCGTGTTTAAGAGAGCAGTTTTCAATTGAGGTTTTCGCGATGGCCGCCCCGAAGGAGATATTGGGAACAAAGTGACCGTCCATGATATCCAGATGAATCATATCGGCGCCGGCCTTTTCGGCGGCTTTTACCTGCTCGCCCAGACGGGCAAAATCAGCGGCTAAAATCGAGGGGGCTACTTTTATCATATTATTCCGTGGTTGAAATTATCAGGTCTATCTCTTCGCCGACTTCAAGTTCGGTGGCCATCTCCACCGATTGTTCCAGAACGGTTCCCGGCAAATAGTTTTCATTACGAACTGTCGTTACCAGTCCGACTTTCAACTCAAGTTCGGTCAGCAGGCTGTCGGCTTCTTCGTACGAGCGTCCTACCAGGCGCGGCATAAAGACAATTCCGGACAGGCGTCCCCGGTTAACCATAAGGTTGACCATCGAACCGATCGGTATTTCGGTGCCGGTGGGCGGGTATGAAAAAACCACCACTCTCTCCGGGAGTGAATCCGAGAAAGTCCAGGCAATATCGCCAAGAATCAGTCCGGATGCCTCAATATTGAGCTTGGCCTGGCGAACGGAAAATCCGGCCAGGGGCGGGATCGGTACCAGCTTCTGACCGATTGAGGTCACCACTTTAATTGTCCGGCCCGACTTGACCATAGTCCCCGCAGGCGGATACTGGGAAAGCACCGTGCCTTCGGCCTTGTCCGGGTGAAATTCCTCGGAAATTATGTCAATATTCAGTTCCATCTTTGACAGTAGATACTCGCTGTCCTTGATCTCATATCCGGTGATATTGGGAAGTTCAAACTCGGAGCCGTGCCGGGTGATAATCGGCATGACGATGTCATCTGCAAGAAGATACAGAATAAACAGCGCCGTAATGGGATAAACAATGTAATACAACAGCCGTCGCCGGAGACTCCTTTCGGGGAAAATAGTCTCATACAGCGACTTTTTTTTCGGGTATTTTTTTGATCTCGGCAACGGCATGTACCTATTTTACATCAGAGAAGCAAAAAGAGCATCAAGTTTTTTTTAATTTTCGGCCTTTTTTCAGGCGGGCCGCAAAAGATCCGGAAAGATTAGCTTTATTCGGATAGGTTTTTACAAAACCGCGCTCGGTAACAATATTGTCATCGAAGTATTGCCGGGCCGATTCGAGGACAAAGTCCGGACGCCGTACCAGGAATTCCTCGACCACATCATCGTTTTCCCGACGTATAATGGTGCAGGTTGAATATACCAGTATTCCACCAGGCTTAACCAGTTTGGCGGCCCGGTCTATCATCATACTCTGCACTTTGAAAAGACGTCCCACGTCCTCGGGAGTTTTTCCCCAGCGCAAATCGCAGTGTTTCCCGGCATTACCCCAGCCGGTGCAGGGGACATCAAGGATCACTCTTTCAAACGGACCGGCCATAAATTCGAGATTATCGGCTTGAACCGGGCTGACAATTTTGACGCCCAGCCGGTGGCAGTTTTCCGTCATCATTTCCAGTCTTGGTCGGGATCGATCAACGGCAGTAATCATGCCCTTGTTGCGCATGCGGGCCGCGGCATAACACGCTTTGCCACCCGGTGCAGCCGCCATATCGATCATCTCCATACCCATCTTGGGATTTAGAAGTCTGACCGGCAGGCCGGTCGATTCATCCTGTATATATATTTTCCCCTCATACACCAGTTTGTCAATCAACAGGTGATTTCCTTCGGGAAGATGGAAGAATTCAGGTAGATATGCTCCGTTCGTAAATTTAATCCCTTCATTTTCAAGTAATTCCGCAATCTCGGCCGGTTTTGCCTTGAAGTGGTTGGCCCTGAACGAAAGGCAGGGTGGGCGGTTCATATTTTTCAATAACAATTCGGTTTCGTCATACTTGAATTCATCAAGACAGTAAGTGACAAACCATTCCGGGTATGAGTAATAATTAGCCAGATACAAAACGGGGTCGACATTTTTATCGACGTAAATCAGTCTTTCCGGGTTACGAAGGGCCGAGCGCATGACGGCATTGACCAGCCGGGCGCGGGCATCATCACAGAAGTGACGGGTTAAATTTACCGATTCGGACACGGCCGCCGCCGGGGGGATTTTATCGGTAAAATAGAGCTGGAAAAAACCGAGCCGCAAAATATCTATCAGCCGCCGGGACAATTTCTGCGACGGACGGCTGAGAAATTTACGGTAGTCATGATCCAGCCGACGCTTCATCTTGACCGTTCCATTAACCAACTGGCGAAGGAAACGGATATCGCGGGAATCAAAAGAATGGTATTCGACAGCGGCATGCAGGGCGCTCTCTATTGTTTCCTGCCCGGTTTCAAACAGGCCGAGAATTTCCACCGCCGCGGCGCGAACCGGATCGTATTTTTTTGATTTATCCATTCTTGCAGTCATTATCAAAAATCCATCGGCGTCAGCCTGTTATTGTTATCGTCGATTCCAAGCAAGGCCTTGCGGTGAAAAATCAGAGCCGGGAGGTTTTCTTTATCGATCAGACCGGCGGCCACGACCACCTCGCCGGGCCGGGCATATCCGGCCTGCCCGATACCCAGTTCCAAGGTCAAAACCGATTGGCCGGGATAATCGGCGTTGTGTCTGTTTATGCCCAAACTGTAAATTGCCGGACGGATATCGATAGTTCTGACAGTGTCTTTTTTGACCCGCCCAACCTCTATTTTATCCCGGATCAGAAGCGCTTCAATTTTGTCCTCGATATCGTTATCCTCCTCCAGAACCAGTTCATATACCGCTCGATTGATAATGCTCGAAATCGATGCTTTTGGGTTTTTTATGATTTGAGCGGCGATAAAATAGAATCCGCCCGGCAGAATCCGGCCCGGTTTTTCCATCAGGTCGGCCTGTATCGGACGCTCCAGAGTCAGATCGAAATACTCCGCCTCGGAGGTAAACCCCAGGGTCAGCGGTGGACCGAACGACATTTTCATATGCGGGTGAAATCCCTGCGACCAGGCGACCGGCAGTCCCGAACGCCGGAGGACGCGTTCTATTACGCGAATATTATCCAGGTGCGAGAGAAATCTCCGCATACCGCGCCGCCCCCAACGGATTCGAATATGACCCTTGGTAGGAGCAATCACGGTTACGGCTTTGGCTGACCTCCGCGGTGACCGGCCGAAACTGTTGGTTCTTTCAGCAGGTCGTTGTGGCTGTACTGTTGACACCGTATCTTTCTTCGGTTCCTTGAGGGTCATGGCCGAAGATGTTCTCTGCCGCATCAGGTGCTTTTCCGACACCGGCAGAACGATATGTGACCAGGGAAGAGTGTCCGAGTATGACCGCGCCCGGAGGTAGTTATTGGGGTCAAGGCCGTTCTTCTCAAAAGCCGTTATCCAGAGATCATAATTGAAATGTTCCGACCAGCCGTCGAGACGGGCGCCGTCGGCCCAGGCGGTTTTGATAACATCAGCCAGTTCCCTCCCGCCGCGGCCGATAACCCCCTCGAGAAAAGCCAGTTTCGGATTATGAAGTTTGAAATTCACAAACCGGTTTTTTACTCCGGCCATAATATAGTCAGCCTTCCGGCGAATATAATCCGGCGACGGCTGAGTGTCCCACTGCAGGGCGGTGTGCGCCTTGGGAGAAAACGGCGACAGGGTGATGTTTATAACCCGCTTGCCTTTATACTCCCCGGCGATGCGGCAGACATTGCGAATCATATTGATAATGCCCTCAATATCCTCATCGGTTTCTGACGGCAAACCGAGCATGAAATAGAGTTTGATCAGCTTCCAGTCATTTCTGAAGGCAATATGAATCGTGTCATACAATTCGCGATCGGATATATTTTTCTGCATGAATGTCCGAAGCCGTTCGGTGCCCGCCTCGGGGGCGAAGGTCAGGCCGGTCTTGCGGGTGGTCTTGACGGCCTCGGCCAGTTCCTGGGTGAAACCTCCCGGACGAAGTGAGGGAAAGGCCAGCGCCACTCTTTTCTGATACAGTTCCCGCGCCAGTCGCATGGTCAGCGGGATAATATCCGGGTAATCGCCCGATGACAGCGACAGCAAGGAGACCTCATCATAGCCGGTTTTATCCAGAGTTTCATGTGCCTGGGAGGCGATCTCATCAATCGAACGCAGACGCACCGGACGGTATATCGAAGTTGCCTGGCAAAAGCGGCAGGCATTGGGACATCCGCGCATGATCTCAATAACCAGCCGGTCATGAACCGTTTCGATAAACGGTACAATCGGATCGGCAGGGTAGTACTCCCGTTTGAGTTCGGGAATGCGGCAACTTTTTATTTTCGACGGCGCCAAAAAAACCAGCGGAATATGGGTTGAGGCATCATAGAGTTTCGGCACATAAACGGATGGAACATCTTCGGCAATCCGTTCAAGTTTTTTCTCACGCGGCAGGTTTTTCGAATCGCGGATCACTTCGAGAAGTTTTATAATATTCTCCTCGGCGTCGCCGAGATAGTACAGATCAATGAACGGGGCGGTCGGTTCCGGGTTATGCACGACCGGTCCCCCGGCGATGATCAGTGGATCATCCTGACCGCGTTCATCCGATTTTAACGGTATGCCGGCCAGATCGAGAATATTGAGCATATTGGTGTAAACCATCTCGTAGGCCAGTGTAAAGCCGACAATGTCAAATTCTTTCAGGGGGCGGTACGATTCCAGGCTGAATATCGGTATATTCTCGCGGCGGAGAATTTTTTCAGCATCAATGTCCGGCGCAAAAAAGCGCTCGCAAATAAAACGATCATCGGCGTTTATAATATGATACAGAATCTGCATACCGAGATATGACATGCCGATTTCATAAAGATCAGGATAGCCGATCGCCATTTTAAGGCGGTTTTCCGGCGGTTTGATTATCTGCCCCGGTTCACCTCCGGTATAGCGGCCGGGCTTGATTACGTGTGGAAAAAATTTCTTTTCAAGAAGGTGCTGCATATTCCGTTTCGCCATAAAAAAAACCCGCTTGCTTCAAGCGGGATTTTTCCAGCTTATCTGCTTACTATCCGTAAATTTCCTTGCGGTTGCAATTGCATACACCAACATTCACGGTGCGGAATCTCCAGCCGTTTTCACTTTTTTCGGCCTTTACATATTTAATACGCGAGACTTCGCTTCCGCACACCGGACAGGTCATAACGAATTTCTTTTTGCTTGCTTTATCAGCAAAGCTCTGTTTTTTCGCCATACCTTATAAACCTCGTCAATTCCGTGTCACATTTTCAGTTTCTGCTATCTCATCATGGACGGCCAGAATAGTATCAGTCGCCTCAGCTAATATACGTATTTCAGCGTTGTCCGCAACCAGATTTTCGGCAATTTTGAAATATCCTGAAGCGGCGGCATAATTTTTATTCTGTAGAGCCACCAGGGCCTTCAGATATGCTTTTTCCGGCTCAGGAAGCATCGACTTTCTCCGCCCGGGATTGCTCTATCTGTTTGAGTCTCTTTACATAAGGCCCGATCTTGTAGCCGTTGATCTTGAGATAGTAAACAATCGAACCCGCCAGATGAAGAAACATTGGATCGCTTTTGGCATCGGCCGACTTTAAAACATCGTCCAGAATCGACAACAAATGCGGACTTCGTTTGAATTCGGCCTCAATATACTCGGATTCCTTACTCATAAATTCCTGAAAATGGGTGGCGATATTTCTCACTCTAATCTCCGGCTTTATCTTGAGAACCAGTTTTCGTTTGGGGACAATCCCCTTGTCCCGCCAGCTGTCGATTTCGTCAACCAGCTTGCGGGATTCGAAATCGGCGCTGTCAAGACCGCTTCTTATCTCATTGAAAAGCGCCCCGATCCGGGATTTATGATCCCTGTCGAAACGCTCGTTAACAAACCCCCGGTTGTTCTCGGCCAGCCAGCGGCCGAGACGAGTATTGATATGACGCCCCCTGAGTGAATCGCGGGCAATGTCATCGAGAGTATCGATCTGCCGGAGCGCTTCAATGCGTCCAACCTCGGAAGCCACCACCCGGTCGATAAAACATTCCAGCTTTGACTCCAGCTTTTTTAAGGTCTCCAGACGGGTCAACGATCCTCTCCAATAACCTCGGTTGTCGTTCGATCCACCGTTTTCGATTCGGTTTTCAAAGCCAGGTAATCTTCCAAAAGTCCGCTGAAACGCTTAACCATCAAAGCCAGCCGGTCAGGCGGCTCGTACGGACGCTCGACAATCTCGACCAGCCCGGCCAGATTCAGAGCCGCCAGTTTACCGAGCGCATCGAGACGCGGCATATCGGATTGGTCAGCGATATCGCTGATAGTGCGTTGTCCGTTGACCTGCGCCAGAAGGTTCCACTCATCGGATGTCAGCGACACATCCTTGATTCTTTCCGGAGGTGCGGCCGCCAGCGTCAGCACCTTATTGAAATCGGGCAGTGTCTCGCGAACACGGTTGTACTCATCAAGACGGCGAAGACCTTCGAGAATGACATTTTCCACCGAAAGACTGACAGTAATCTCTTCCTCGGTGGGACACTGATTTTCGTAGAATTTGAATGTTCCCGAATCCCAGTTGAGGAGAGAATAAATCAGTTCCTCTATCTGCGAGCGGACGACCTCCTCGAGATCGGCCCGGTCGACAAATCCCTTCTCCAGTAAAATCCGACCCAGCCGCTTGGATGATTCCGCACCGGTCTGAGTTTTGACAGCCTCATCAAGCTGGTCGGTGGTAATGCGCCCGCTATCTCTGAGTAGCTGGCCCAGATGCGATGTCTGCCTAGGCCCATAGGCATAGACAATCTGCCCCCCGGTGAAATATACCATGACTATATCGTCGTCTCGCTGCAACCCGAGAGTGCCGGTTTTACGGCTGTTAGCCACCAGTTGCAATATCTCAGGGAGCGTGAAACGACCGATTTTGCCCTGCAGCGCCTGTTCCATTTGTACTCCTGATTGTAGTTCAATGTTAAAATATAAACAGCAGTGGTAGTTTGTCAATTAAATGTTTTGAAAAAGTATATTGGCTATTCTGAAAGCTACCTCTTGGACTTGACATTGTAGAATTTTTATATCAGTTTATCTTAGAAATTGAGAAAATCAGGATTCTCAATTTTACATAGAGCCCGATATCAAGCGGATGGAGTGATAGGAATTGAAATAGAAGTATTTAATTGTTACATTTATAGTTTGTAAATAGACTGGCGATAATCTACCAATTGGTAGACTTTTGAGAACAACGACAACAATTGAGGGCGTTATATGTGCATGGAAAGCATGGAAAATACTCTTGGAGTAATTAAAGCGAATGAAATTCGTTCATATTTCATTATGATCAAGGATTCTATGTACTATTATTGCCCCGAAGAATGCAAGCAACAAATAGATTCTCTTAATGTACAAAAGATGGAATCCAAGTGAAGTAATCGCGCCTTATTTAAGTATTGGCGGCCACCCAAAATACAACAAGC
>DAOWOO010000045.1 GCA_030642025.1 Candidatus Zixiibacteriota bacterium
CGGTTTTGTCCCGGCCGCCTCGCCCAGCGTAATAACTTCTAACCAGTCGGAATTCTCCGCCAGCGCCGAGAAAAACTTATCAAGCCAGCCATCAATATAGCAATGCTCATGGGTATTCGGCCAGACCCCGAATTTTTCACCGTCATCGGCGTAAATCGCCAGACCGTTGGGGTTTTCCTCGGCCTGCCGTTTCAATTCATCGATCACCTTTTCCACGTCGCCGAACGGAATTAAATACCGCAGCTTTTTTTGTATCGGCAGAAGCTTAATCGTCATACCGGCCTCTTCCGTCACATAAACGCCGCACAGGTCTTCCGGCTCAAACCCGGCGTATAGAAAATGTGTATCATCGACCGGCAGGTACTGAATCCCGGCCTTATTTAAAACTTCAGGCAGATGCGGCTCCCAGACTCTTTCGGTCAGCCATAGTCCGCTGGGATGGGCGCCAAAACGGCCGGTCAGATAACTGTTGAGCATATTTATTTGGCCGATTTTATCGCGGTCCGGTATGGACGGAAGGATCGGCTCAAAATAGCCGCCGGTCATAAGTTCGACTCGCCCGGATTTGACCAGTTTGTTGACTTCTTCGATATATCCCGGATGATGTTTCTCCTGCCATTCCCAGAGAATGCCTGACTGGTGAAGTGATAGCCTGATATTATCGTGCTTCTCAAGAAGCTGTAAAAACGGCATATATGCCCGTGACTGGGCATCCTCAAAGATATGATCGAAATTCCCAACCGGCTGATGATTATGCAGCCCCAGGGCCAGTTTGTATTTACCCATTAGAATAACTCCACTGTGAAACTAATATATTTTCGTGGATTGGACCGTATGTCACTGATAAGATCATCTATATTATCCGCAGTTCTCCTTAAATCATCATACAATCGACGGTCATCAACCAGAAGCTGCAATGTGCCGTCGCCGTTTTCAAGATTGTCGGCAAAGGCCCGCGCCGTTTCGGATACATAAACCAGGTTGGCAATAACAGAATCAGCCTGCCTGGCGGCGTTGTTGACATGAATCATGGCTGTGTCAATGCGCCTGGAATTCACCCGTGCAATACTCTTCAGCGATGTCGACGCATCCAGAAAATTGGCGACCGTTTCATCAAGGGCGTCGCGATTTCTCTCAAGATAATCAGCCAGTGATTTTGATACTTCATCAAAATTACTGATTGTCCGCGACAGTTTATCAAGATTATCCTCTGACGCCACCGAATGCTTCAATGAAAAAACCAGGTTCCTGAGTTCAGAAATCATCTCGCCCATCATTCCCATCGCCTCGGGAATTCCGGTATCATAAAAACCACTTATCAGGTTAAGCGTATCGAACGGAACCGGTGATTTCCCCTGGGCCACCGCCAGAAACCTCTCGCCCATCAAGCCGATATTCTTGATTGTGACAGTGGCGTCTTCCTTCAGTTTGACATCATCGGATAGCACAAATTCGATAAGAACTCCGCCTTCGGTAAGTTGAAAATCGGTCACCTTCCCCTTGCGGATCCCGGAGACCATCACCGGGTCGCCTCTGGAAAGTGATCCCACTTCCTCGAAGAAGGCTTTCACCCGAAAGTTGTGTCGGCTGAAACGGTATTCCTGTAGCCATACCGCCGCGGCGACAAAAATCACCACGGCGAGGATAATCACCAGCCCGACCCGTAATTCTATATTCCTGGACACCATTTTATTAGCCTGTTGTTCAATAATTCGACAATTTATAATAACAATTTACGACTGGGAAGGTTTTAAACAACATTAAAGACAATTTCTATAATGATTTGTAGATGCTGACATAGCTTGTATATCGAAAACGCGCTATCTCGCCTTTCTCCACCGCCTCTTTTACGGCGCAATCCGGTTCGGGAATATGCGAACAGCCGGTGAAGCGGCATTTTTCGCGAAAATCATCGAATTCCGGAAAATAATACTGAACATCCTCTTTTTCCAGGTTCCAGAGTCCGAGAACCTTCAAACCGGGAGTATCCACGACAAACCCGCCTTGCGGCAATTCAAATAACTGCACCCGCGAGGTGGTATGCACCCCCTTATTGGAATATTCCGAAACCGGTCCGATTTTTAAATCCAGCCCGGGAATTATCCGGTTAAGAATCGTCGATTTGCCCACCCCGGAATGACCGGCAAAAATAGTCTTATGGTTGGTCAGGGCATTTTCGAGAATTTCAAAACCGTCTCCGGTCTCGGCGGAAATCGGATAAAAAGGGATATTCAGACTTTTGTATCCCTCAGCTATCTCTTTTAAAATTTCAGGATGATAGAGATCAATCTTATTTATCACCACCAGCGGTTCGAGTCCGCCGATATCAGCCGCAATAAGAAAGCGATCTATCAATCCCGGCTTCAGTGGCGGGCTTTTGACCGAGGCTACAACAGCCAGTTGATCGATATTGGCGGCAATAACCTGCTTCTTTCTGTCGGATCCCTTGGAAGGCCGAAAAAGCATTGATCGGCGCCGACCGACAGCTTCAATCATCCCGGTATTTTCGGAGATAAGTGAAATAGTAACAGCATCACCAACCGCCACCGGGGTTACGGCGTCGGTAACATGTTTTACCTTGCCCCGGATTTCACATTTGATATTTTTCCCCTGAGAACGAACAATAAAGGATTTTCCGTGCCCCTGAATAACAATCCCGTCAAACTTCATTCAGGCTATCTTCCTCTTCCCTGAGGATATCGCGCCAGTCAATGTTTCTGTCCCTGTGGATTTTTCTGACCACGGGACGATCAGAATTTTCATTGCGTTCATAGTCTCTTTTTTTCCCCGCCCGCCGGAATTATAGATTTTCCCGCTCCGTGTGCTTTTGCATTGCCTCTGCAACTTACTCTAGCCTCCTGTTTGAAATATTTCAACCAAAAATATAGAAAACAGCCTAATATATTCAATATCGACCCTGGCATCTCAATGTTAAGTGTCAGACGGCGTTTTGTCTGCCAACAAGAAATGACGACACAACGACTTAGACGATAGCGCAGAATTCGCACAGGAACTATTTTGCACCGAAAACATCACAATTGGCATTATGCGGTTGCTGGCCGTGTCCCGATAACTTATATTGGCCAATATTTACAATACAGGAATTTTATATGGCAAATATTCTGGAAAAGATTTTCGGTTCCAAGCACGATCGGGATATTAAAAAAACCCGGCCGCTCGTGGATGAAATAAATATATTTTTCGAAGAGTACAAATCCCTCTCCGATGACGCCTTAAGCGCCAAAACCGATGAATTCAAAAAGCGCCTTGGTGACGGGGAAACGCTTGATGATATTCTTCCGGAAGCCTTCGCGGTGGTAAAGGAAACCTGCCGGAGACTTATGGGCAAAAGCTGGGGTGTCTGCGGTATCGAAACCGAGTGGAACATGATTCCCTACGACGTCCAGTTAATGGGGGCGGTGGTTTTGCACCAGGGCAAGATAACCGAAATGGCCACCGGTGAAGGTAAAACGCTGGCGGCGACCATGCCGGTGTACCTTAACGCTCTGACCGGCAATGGCGTGCACATCGTAACGGTAAACGATTACCTCGCCCGGCGCGACTCTGAGTGGATGGGCGAAATATATAAATTCCTCGGTATGACTATCGGTGTCATACATCATGATATGGATAACGCCGATCGCCGCAAGCAGTACGCCTGCGATATTACCTTCGGCACCAATAATGAATTTGGCTTTGATTATCTCCGCGACAATATGGCGCAAACGGCCGATGACCGGGTTCAGCGCGGATACAATTATGCCATTATCGACGAGGTTGATTCAGTCCTGGTCGATGAAGCCCGGACCCCGCTGATTATCTCCGGCCCGGTTGAAAGCTCCATCCATGAACGCTATGCCGAAATGCAGCCGACCGTCAACACCCTGGTCCGCAAGCAGACCAACCTGATAAATGAGAAAATCGCCCGCGCCGAGAGGCTCCTTCAAACCGAAGATGACAAGGCACACTATGAGGCGGGTCAACTCCTGCTGGCCGTCAGCCGAGGTGCTCCAAAGAATAAAAAATTCCTCAAACTGGCCAAAGAGCAGGGAGTCAGGGCACTTATTTCCTCGGTCGAATCGGATTACCTGCGTGACAAACGCTTGTATGAAATCGACGAAACTCTGAACTATGTCATTGATGAGCGTGAAAATTCAATCAACCTGACCGATCACGGACGCACCCAGTTTTCCAAAGAGGAACAGGAGCTTTTTGAAATACCGGATATCACCGAGGGATTGTCCGAAATTGAGGGGGATGAATCTCTTACCACGGAAGAAAAAACCAAGAAAAGCGACAAGCTGTACCATGTTCATGGGGAACGCTCCGAAAAAGTGCATTCCATCAGCCAGCTATTGAAAGCGTATACCCTGTTTGAAAAGGATGTTGAGTATGTCATCCAGGACGGCAAAATTTTAATTGTCGATGAATTCACGGGGCGCCTGATGCCCGGCCGCCGTTATTCCGATGGATTACACCAGGCTATCGAGGCCAAGGAACGGGTCAAAATCGAGGGGGAATCGCAAACTCTGGCGACCATCACCCTCCAGAATTACTTCCGGATGTACGACAAGCTGGCCGGCATGACCGGTACCGCCGAGACCGAAGCCCAGGAATTCTGGGATATTTACAAACTCGATGTCACCTGTATCCCGACCAATGTGGCGGTCTGCCGGGCCGATCATGAAGACGTTATTTACCGGACCCGGCGTGAAAAGTACAATGCCATAATAGATGATATCGTTGACTGCTATAATAGAAAACAGCCGGTCCTGGTCGGCACTGTCTCGGTGGAGGTTTCCGAAACACTGTCCCGTATGCTCAAACGCTCGGGAGTCCCGCACAGCGTGCTTAATGCCAAGCATCATCAGAAAGAAGCGGAGATTATCGCCCGCGCCGGTAATGCAGGAACCGTAACGATAGCCACCAATATGGCCGGGCGCGGCACCGATATCAAGCTCGGCCCCGGCGTGGTCGACAAAGGCGGTCTGCATATTATCGGCACCGAACGGCATGAGTCGCGCCGTATCGACCGCCAGCTCAGGGGACGTTCCGGACGTCAGGGCGATCCGGGCTCCTCACGGTTCTATCTCTCGCTCGAGGACGACCTGATGCGCATGTTCGGATCGGGCCGTATCGCCAAAATCATGGACCGGATGGGTCTCGAGGAGGGCGAGGTAATAACCCACAAAATGGTCACCAAAGCTATCGAACGGGCTCAGAAACGAGTCGAGATGCAGAACTTCTCCATCCGCAAACATACTCTCGATTACGACGATGTCATGAATGCCCAGCGCGAGGTTATCTATGACCGCCGCCTGACCGCCCTGGAGCGGGAATCGATCAAGGATGAGGTATTGGAATTGATCGACTCGGTCATGGAAGGTCTTATCGATCAGTTCTGCCCACCCAAAGAATACGCCGAAAACTGGGACTTGACCTCATTCCGTTCGGAACTGCGCCGGACATATTTATTGAATCTTGAATTCAAAAAAGATGATATCCCCGACCTGACCAGTGAAAAGCTATCCGAGAATGTCAAGCATGCAGTCATGACCATATATAATCAGAAAGAGAAGGCGTACGGCAGTGAATTGATGCGGCGCCTTGAACGGTACGCCGTTCTGACCACAATTGACCGTCACTGGCGCGACCACATGTATGAAATGGATCAACTCAAGTCCGGTATCGGTCTCAGGGCGTACGGTCAGCGCGATCCGCTTGTCGAGTATAAACGCGAGGCATTCAGAATTTTCAGCGAACTGATTGATACTATTGACCGCGATATTGTCGGCATGGTATATAAACTCCAAATCAATATGCCCGACCGCTCCCGCGATGAACGCCGCCGGGAGGCCGGACGCTCAATGGTTGCCTCACATCAGGATACAACCGGGATGGGCATAGCCAGCGCCGCCTCGGCGGCACAGGAATCCAACCCGGCCGCTGACGCCGCCAAACGCGGCAAGGCCAAGCCGTTTAAGCGCGAAAGCAAGAAAATCGGCCGCAATGACCCCTGTCCATGTGGTTCCGGAAAGAAATACAAAAAGTGCTGCGGCCGGAATGCGTAAATTATAAATAATGAAAAATATCCTCATTGTCTGCTCCGGCAACTCAATCAGATCACAGATAGCCGAGGGGTTTGTAAAAGCGCTTGCTGGCGGCAAATATGATATCAAATCGGCCGGCGTCACCCCTGTCGGCATTCATCCTATGGCCGTCGAAATCATGAATGAAGTGGGAATCGACATTTCCGGTCATGGATGCACCATGCTTTCCCGGTCAATGCTGCAAGATGTTGACTATCTTATCACCCTGTGTAACTCCGCGCGTGATCATTTACCGGCTATTCTTCCAGGGGTCAGGCATATTCACCGGGATGTCGGAAATCCCGACCGGCAGTATCCATCCGAGGATGACCGCAGAAAAGGATATGCCCGGGTGCGCCATGATATCCTGAACCATATTGAAACTTTTCTGGATGAAATTGAGCACGGAGATTAAAAATATATGATTCATACCGTCTTTTTCGACTGTGGCGGAACGCTGGTAGGGGGTAAATCATCGTTGAAGGTATTAGCCGATAAACTCGATAAAAATCGCTCCGATGAGATATTTCATTACCTTGTTGATCAGTTTATGAAATGCTATCTTGATGAAAACCCGCCGCGCTTTTACTCCATCCGCGAACTTTTGAAACTGTCCGCCGGAACGGTCACCGAGAAATTCAACATGCCCGACATGAGCAGAGAAGTCGTTGAAATTTACCGCGATAACCATCTAAAAGGTGACTATATATTCGAGGATACTGTACCGGCCCTGGAACGGTTAAAAGCGATGAATGTCCGGATAATCCTGATTAGCGACGCCGACGCTGATGTTCTTCTGGAACAGTTGGAAGCTTTCGATATTTTACGTTTTTTCGATGAAAGGATTATCTCCAGCCATATCAAGGCTTATAAACCATCCGATACGGTAGTACAGAAGGCGCTTGCCTATTGTCGCAGGCCGTTGTCCGAAATCCTTTTTGTCGGGGATACTATTGTAGATATTAAAACGGCGCGCAAAAT
Organism: Candidatus Zixiibacteriota bacterium; assembly: GCA_030642025.1. Taxonomy (GTDB): domain Bacteria; phylum Zixibacteria; class MSB-5A5; order GN15; family PGXB01; genus DAOWOO01. Next base: position 7,071 of record DAOWOO010000045.1, read on the forward strand.
GAAGGTCCGATCAGCACTGATAAACCGCAACGGCAAATTCAAATATGATGCCGACTTTTATATTGATACACTTGCCAGGATCCCGCACATAGCCGCAGAAACAGCCGGGTAGCCGATTCCGCTGGCATTTTTTTAATTCATTCCCGGCCAAAATTGATTATAAGTGGTAAAACCGATGTTTAATATAATTGCATTATGGAGTAATAATATGCGTCAGATTACCATCAGTATAGTCCTGGTAATTATCTTTCTGGCACAGCCCGTATTTGCCCAAAAGACAACCCGCTTTAGCGTGGCGCCGTCGGTTAAGTACGGTCTCGGATATACCGAGTATATTATGGACTTGGTTTACTTTGACAGCGAATTGAGCGAATATATCAGACTCAAGAGCGAACTTGAATTCCCGATGGATGTCATCATGCCGGGAGTTCAACTGGGTGTCCATTCTCTTCGGGATGGAAGAATCGACTGGTCGATAACAGTTGAATTTTATATAAATGCCAATAACCCCGGCGGTGAGATGACTGACCGCGACTGGAAAAACCCGGTAGGAATGCCCCTGTTTGAATTCAGCAATACCGTATCCGATGCCGAGCTGAGCGCCTTTTTTATCAGTCTCCGCGTCGGAAAGCTCTTTCTGACAAAACCGAAACTTGATCTTTCGTTCGTTCTTGGATATGACTATCAGAAACTTGATTACGACATTTTCGGGTACCGCGGGTGGCAGTACGATGATGAAGGAATCCTCCGCCAGGTATCCGGTACCATGAAAGCTCTCGATTATGAAGTCAAATACTCCATGCCTCTTTTTGGACTGGCGGCCTGTGTGAATCCCGATGGCCGAACCGAATTGAATATCGAAACTGTTTTCGGACCCGCGTTTGTCTCCGATTTCGATGATCACCTTCTGAGAAAGAAAACCGCCGAGGCCGACGGTACCGGTTTTATTATTTCAGCCTCGGGAAATGCTCGATTCTCTTTCGATTTCAGAAATCGCGCGCGCGGCGCTTTTTTTGATATAGATGCCGATTTTAAATATATATCCGCTTCGACCGATCAAATCCAGAGATGGTATGGCGATGATCCCGCCACCGATAATTTCGATGACACCGGCACATATATA
>DAOWOO010000077.1 GCA_030642025.1 Candidatus Zixiibacteriota bacterium
AGACTTCAATCTCCGGGTTTTTGCGCTTTAAAAAGCCTCCCACTCCGGTAATGGTTCCACCGGTCCCGACTGCGGCGACAAAAATATCAATTTTGCCGTCGGCATCTTCCCAGATTTCCGGGCCGGTGGTATCAAAATGGATACCGGGGTTGGCCGGGTTTTTAAACTGCTGGGGCATATAGGAATTGGGAGTCTGATCAACCAGTTCTTCCGCCTTTGCCACAGCTCCGGGCATTCCGTCGGCGCCGGGAGTCAGGACCAGTTCGGCACCGAAAGCCTTGAGCAGGCTGCGGCGTTCCAGCGACATGGTATCCGGCATGGTAAGAATAAGTTTGTAACCCCGCGAGGCAGCGATAAAAGCAAGGGCGACGCCGGTATTACCCGAGGTAGGTTCAACGATAATCGTATCCTCGGTGATAAGCCCCCGTTTCTCGGCATCGTCAATCATCGAGACGGCAATCCGGTCTTTTACCGAAGAACAGGGATTAAATGATTCCAGCTTGGCAATTACCATCCCCCCCAACCCCTCACTCAGGCGCGACAATTTTATTAGAGGTGTCCGCCCGATCAATTCTGTTATATCGGATGCAATCCCGGCCATGTTATTCCCTTTGCTGTTTAAACCGTTGATTAGATAAAATACATTTGTTTGCCCGAGTCCAGTGATTCCAGAATCTTTGAAATCTTAACAGATTTGAGATAATCGACCATCCGTTTCTCAGCCTCTTTCCAGATTGCACTCAAGTCACCGGCGGCACGTTTCGATTTTGAGGTTTCGATTTTTTGCTGAAAAGTCATTTTACCTTCAAAGATACTCACAATATCCCAGACCGATATCCTGGCAGGATTATATGCCAGAATATATCCGCCGTTTTTGCCCCGGGTGGCCTCGACCATTCTGGCCCGCCTGAGTTGGGCCAACAGAAGTTCAAGATACCTGGCCGGAATATCCTGACTGCTGGCAATTCTACGCGCCTGAATCGGCTTTTTCCCGTAATTGGCGGCCAGCGCCAGAACCGCCTTCAAACCGTATTGTGTTTTTAACGAAAACATACTTAACCCCAATTCCTATCTAAATAATGTATTTATATTCAATACGAAACATGTCCCTTTTTGGTAATTAATTTTTACACTTTTTTTATTTGCGGAGCGAGTCACCGAGGGATTTCCGGGATCAAGATCATAGAAGATTAAAAGAACCACCGAGAGAACCGGCCCGGGGATAAGGCCAATACGCCGCCTGTTTCCGACCGCCAGTAATATCCTGTTTCCAGAATTCATAATTAACCGCCAATAATAAAGTTAATTCATAAGGTGGTGGTATAGCCAGAAATAATAGCCTGAATCAGTACGATTCACCCGATTGTCGGAAATAGGCAAGCAAAAAGGCGATGCAGTACATGGCAATGCCGGCAAAATACAACCAGTATATGTACGGCATCGGCTCCTGAAATCTCAAAGTAGCGTCCGTATCATGCATGAAAGAGTATAGTATCAATCCCGTGGCGGTAATCGACAGTATCCAGCTAATCGGCGCCGGCTTGAAATTGCCGCCTCCGGCAAAACGGAAATTGATTAAAGCGCCAAAAATAATCATTAAAAGGGCAATCAATACCGGGGCCAGAACGGGACCAATCCAGGGACACGGAATAAGAAAAAGGATGTCCCAGTCGAAAAGCGTTGACGGCCAGCCGATTGATACATTCAACCAGATATAATAAAAGATATCCCAGACACCGAACATGACAATGAACCACCCGAATCTTTCCTGGAATTTTCGGCCGGAGATATGCGCCACGACCGCAAGCATAATTATGGTCGAGACTTCACGGAACAGTTCAACGTAGAGAATATCGTCGGGGATATCGCGAAGAGGCAGGGAAAAACCGTCGGGATAAATCAACTGACGCAAATATACCACCACGGCTGCCTCGAAATATCCCATGGCGATTCCAAAAATCATTAGAAAAATGAGCTTTTTAAAATACTCTTTCATATTACCGATACTTTCCACTGCCCGATTGTGGTGATTTACGTGCTATTATAAGCGCCTGTTGAGGACATCTTCAAGGATTTTCAAGTGATCGAAAGCCAATGGAAAATTATCCCAATTGCCCGTTTTTATAACCTCTGCGGCATCCGTGTCGGCCTTCAGAATGCCGCCGACCGGGTGAGCAAGGTAAACTATTGTCACGGTATGCCCACGGGGATCACGATCGGGATCGGAGTACACGCCCGCCAGTTCAATCAGCCTGACATCAAGCCCGGTTTCCTCTCTGGTTTCCCTGACAGCGGCTGATTCGACCGTCTCCCCTGTTTCGACAAAACCGCCGGGAATCGCCCAGTGACCCTTAAACGGCTCATTGGCCCGCCGGACAAGAACGATTTCATCATCCGGATATTTAATTACAATATCAACAGTCAGGCGCGGTCCCGGCATAAATACAGCCTATTTCCTTTTACCTGTTTTTCGTCTTTTCGCCGATTTTTTCATTTTACTTCGCCGGGCAACCGCAACAGCCCGGTCAGCCCATACTATAAGGAAATCATCATTTTCAAGAACATCAGCCGGGACTTCATAGTACTGCATCGGATGGGAATCATCGCCAAACGATATGAACGGCCCCATGCCGACCTCCTCAAAATCGGGCTGATTGACATTATCCACCTTGAAATAGAGTACGTTATCATTAACCAGGGCAAAGTGAACCCCGTCATGGTAGATTCCCAGGCCGCCAAACATCTTTCGAATAAAAATCGGTCCGACGACTTCCAGTCTCTCCCTGATATACTGCGTATACTCATCACTTACCGGCATGGAATATTCTACTCAGCCAAATAGGGTCAGGCCCTGGTTTTAATCATCGCCATAATCTGCTGGGCCTGAATCTGGTTGTACTCCAGAGCCAGCGTGCGATAGTTGATTAAATCGACGATAGTTCCGATAAAGCACAGTCCGGCCGTAAACAGGTACAGAAGTCCCATACCTATTTGATTAAGATAAAACCGATGCACCCCCGAAACTCCGAGAAAGCCGATCAGGGCCATCAGCATTATTGACTGAGGGTCACGGCGACGCACCCGATAAACGGTGGCAAACTGCTGGGCGGCGGTATCATCCATATCCCTTATCAGATTACTGATAAAGATCATTTCCTCACCTTCCAGTTCGGGAAGAAATCCTAAAACATCAGCCATGGTGACCTCCTGCATGATTAAGTAAAGTTATTTTATTCGCTATTATTGAACGGCGGATAATCACCGCAATCCTGTAACATAAAATCAACAGGGCCGGTATACCCAGTGGATGCGCGGCCAGGGAGACGGTTACGTCGCCGTGAAGTATCAGCGAGATCGAACGCCCCAAACCGCATCCGGGACAGAAATCAAAACCAAGATTATGTAACGGGCAAACGACAAATGGGTTGAGGAGTGCGGATCAATCAGAGCGAGATATGCCAACCCGATAAGCCATATAACTGCTTCTAATTTGATATATTGAGATATAAACTGGCAATGTACAATAATCTGCTTCACCGATTGCTAATTCCTCCCTGAGTTGTCCCGTATAAATATACGGCGATACCGTTATTCGGTTTCCGTATAAATACTATCTCAATAAGGTAAAAATTCAATTGTCGGGCAAGCAATAATAATTTTGAAGGAAAAATCAGGAATTGGACAGCTGTGGTATTTTGTCAAGTTCCATACGGAGGGCGCGGCCGATGGCTTCGCGCGTATACGGCTTTCTTACATACGAACCGGCGCCAAGCTCCAGCATTTCATTGACTCGCCCAGTCGCCGAATAGCCGCTTACGATAATTGTCTTCTGTTCCGGCCGAGTATTGATAATTTCGCGATAGGCATCGAGACCGTCAAAATCCGGCTCCATAATCATGTCCATTACTAATATATCGACAGTATGATCTTTCAAATATTTAACCGCTTCGCGACCGCTTGGAACAGAAGTTGTTTTGTACCCGAGGCTTTCCAGCAAAGCACTTGCGATATCGCGTTGTTCGCTGCTGTCATCCACAATTAAAACAGTCCCGGTCCCCCGATATTCCTCTTCTGCGATTGTCACTGTTTCCAGCCGGGTATCGGAATGGGGGAAGTACAGGATAAATTCGGTTCCTTCGCCCGCTTTAGATACAATATCATAGAAACCATTGTGATCTTTTATAATACCGTAAACTACGGCCAGTCCCAGGCCGCTTCCACTAACACCCATCTTCTTTTTCGAATAATACGGTTCGAAAACCTTGTCGATATCCTCCGGTGCGATACCGACACCGGTATCACGGACGCGAAGAATAACGTAATCGCCTTTTTCAATCTTACTGTATCCGCATAAAAGCCTGTCCAGTTGCCGCAGTTGCGTCTCCACCACAAGCTGTCCGCTTTCGGGCATGGCGTCATACGCATTGACAACCAAGTTCATGAACACTTTTGAAAGATGCGGCGTTGAGCCGATGATATGCCCTATGGATTCATCCAATTTGAGAGTCAGTTCAATGTCCGGTCGCGATTCCGTCAAGCTCTGGAAAGAAGGTGAGTCAATATACGATCTAACAACATCGTTGATATCGGTAGGGGTCATTTCATAGCGCCCCCGTCGGGCAAGTGTCAGAAGATCCTGGATTACTTCGGCAGCTTCCCTGGCCGCATGTCCAATACGTTCCACCTGCCGACGCACCGGACTGTCCTCGGGCAACCGTATTAGTATTAACTCGGGATAACCCACCATCGGCCCCAGCATATTGTTCAGATCGTGGGCCACCCCTCCGGCAAGCATTCCCAGTGATTCCATCTTCTCGGCCCGAATAAGTTTTTCCTGAAGTTCCCGTTTTTGCCTTTCGGCACGCCTGCGTTCAGTAATATCCCTGACAATTGCCTGAAGGAATATATCATCTCCAAGCTCCATACGCTTGAGACTGACTTCGGCGTCAAACGGTGTACCGTTATAATGACAATGCACCCACTCAAAAAACTGAGGTTCCCCATCCAGGGCGGCATTAATCTTTTCCAGAGCTTTTTCCATGGAGAGTCTGCCGTCCGGCTGGTATTCGGGAGAAAAGCGATAGGGCGGTTGACCGATAATCTGATTCCGGGTACAATTAAATATTTTAAGAGTCCGGACACTGCAGTCTACGAACCGGTCATCTTTCAAAAGGAAGATGGCATCATGGGCAGTGTCAAAGAGCGTGCGGTACATCGCTTCACTTTCGCGAAGAGCCGCCTCCGCCTTCTTCTGGCCGGTAGTATCAGTCACAACATTAGCCAGATACAGCGGTTGCCCATTTTCGTCGGGAATCATAAATATATTCTGGAGGCTCGCTATCGGCTTCCCCTCAACAGGCCTGATAAACAGCTCACCGGTCCATTGCTCGTCTTTCATAACTCCGGGGATTATCTCGGATTTCAGCCTTTCGGCGTCTCCTTCGGAATAATAATCATAAATGCTTTTGCCAATCAGCCTTTCAGGCCCGATTTCCGCGGTCATATGACTCAGGGCCGGATTGGCATAGACAATCTCCATATCCATATCCGCCATGACAAGGCCCAGCCCGGAGGTTTCGGCGAATTTTCGAAAAATCTTGAGATGCTCTTCAGCATTCCTGCGTTCAGATAGTTCATCTTCAAATCTTTCGCTCCGAGCCTTTAGTGTCAATTGGGCTTCTCTTAATTCCGATTCGCGGTTTTGAATCTGCGCCAGCATTTCATTGAAGCTTTTAAGCAGAAACCCTATCTCGTCATTACCTTTCGGAACGGCCCGGATTGAGTAATCCTTTTTTTCAGATACCATCTGAGCGAGATCCGTCAATTGCCTGACAGGGACGGTTATCAGCCTTTTTAAACGCAAGGCCATCAGGAAGGCAAGTAACAGAGCAATAACAACAAACGCCACGGTAGTAACAATATATTGATTGGTGAGGACATCTATTTCCAGCAGATCGGCTTTGATATATATAACACCGACAGTATCGTCATTTTTTATTACCGGGCGATATAACTCCAGTACTCCATCTCCAAGCGTATAACCGCTAACCATAGGAATATCGGCAAATTCGATCTTTTCCGGCGATTCAGAGCGGCAATAATCCTGGCATTTCGTTCCATCACCGCGAAAAACTATCATCCTGTTGATTTTAAGTACATCTTCAATGGTATGATTGGCGCTGTTCCAATACTCGGGATTCATCATTCTGTCATCCGCTGCCTGATCCGCTGCGGTGATCGCCATTACATCGGCATAGCTCTCCAGATGATGCAGGAATGTCTGCGAATATAACATGCGGTCATTGGCGATAAACGCAGAACCGGCCAGAATCAGGACGGTTCCTGTGATAAAGAGAATAATCAGGGTAATTTTGTTACTGATAGAAAAGTCTATAAGCCGTTTCAACTATCAAAATCCTCTACATTATCTGTTATTCCGTTGAATAGCTCCGCCTGATATAAAGATAATAATAACCAAAAACCCAATACCGGGAATATTTCTTAAAAAACGTCGAGTTTACAGCATTTGCTGTAAAAAAAATCATCTCCCCACCTAGCCTCAATTATCGGCATATCGGGTCAGGATTTTAAGAATAATTGGATCGACCGCAAAGGCCTTATTTATAAGGGATTTCCGATCTTCAGCCGGTAAGCCGGGCAAGGCGAGAGCGGGTGTCTTTAAT
>DAOWOO010000405.1 GCA_030642025.1 Candidatus Zixiibacteriota bacterium
GCCGCATGACATGGCTATGGATGATTTCGTGACGCCGACGGTGCCGGTTTTCGGTGATATCGATAATGACGGTTCGGTGGAGTATTTTAGCGGGCATTATGATCTTGATTACAGCTATCTTTTTGCGTGGAATATCGATGGTTCATCGTACCTGGGCGGTTCGCCCGGTGGTTTCTTTACCCGGACGCCCCAGGTCAGCCTTCTCAATATGCTTCTGATAACCGATATGAACGGCGACGGTGAGCCTGATATTGTCGCCTGCGCCAATAACGATGCCTTTTTCACGTTCAAGGTCCAGCGTATCTATGCCTGGGATAAGAACGCCGAACTGCTTGACGGTTTTCCGATTGTGACCTCGCAGGATGTCTTCTCTTATTATCGCTATGTCCCGACAGTTGGTGATATCGACAATGACGGTTTTGTCGATTTGACCATGACCACCGTTGACCGCGGATTGGTATTTGTCAGATTTCCCGGAGTGGCCTTTGATCCCTGTGCCGCCCCGGCGCCGATGTGGCGGTATGGCCGGTCGCTGGGTAATGTCATGCCGCCGTATTTACCATGCGAACATACGGGTATCGATGACGACATTCCCCCGGTCCCCGATGAGTTTGCTCTGATGCAGAATTTCCCCAACCCGTTCAATCCCGCGACAGTAATCGAGTACGCTCTTCCCGAGCGGTTGCCGGTAAAGCTGTCGATCTACAATATTCTCGGCCGGAAAATAAGAACTCTGGTCGATAGAACCGAACCGGCCGGAAAATACCGGGTGACCTGGGACGGCGCCGACAGCGATGGCCGTCCGGTAGCCTCAGGAATTTATTTCTATCGAATTGACACCGACTCTCACGGCAGTTCAAAAAAAATGCTTCTGCTCAGGTAATCTGCCCGGAAACATTTAAGGCTTCTTATTTGTTTTTCCGTTGACACGGACAGTATCCCGGCCTTATTGGAATTATTATGAGCGGGATAAAAACAGAATTTCTTATTACGATTGTCCTGGCGGTTTTATTATTGACCGGGTGCGAAACGGCTGATAATAATCAGCCCGGTCGTATAGAGATTTTTGTCAGTATCCTGCCGCAAAAATATTTCGCCGAACGTATCGGCGGTGATCTGCTTAATGTCAATGTTATGGTCGGACCGGGACAGTCACCCCATATTTATGAGCCGACGCCCCGACAGATGGCATCTCTGGCAGAGGCCGATATTTATTTCAGCCTCGGCGTTCCGTTTGAAAAACACCTTCTGGAAAAAATATCCAAGTCCAATGATGATTTAGTCATGGTTAATACGGTTGAAGGTTTATCGCTTCGCAAAATGACTTCGCTTCACCCTGATTATGACGACGGACATCATGGTGCGGCGGGTAATGATCCGCATAGCTGGCTTGACCCCACTCTGGCTGTTATTCAGGCTGAGGCAATGCGTAATGCGTTGATAGAAATGGCTCCGAAATATAAAGTACAATTCGAGACCGATTTTGAGTCATTGAAAAATGATCTTGAAACAACCGACTCAATCCTTGCTGAAAAGCTCAGGCCATACAAGGGAATGAAACTGTATGTTTTTCATCCAGCCTTCGGTTATTTCGCCGACCGTTACGGCCTGATACAAACGCCGGTGGAAATCGAGGGAAAGGAACCGTCGGCACAACGACTGGCTGAATTGATGGAAAAAGCCAGGTCGGATAATGTTAAAGTAATTTTTGTCCAACCGCAGTTTTCATCGTCTTCGGCATACATGATTGCCGAATCAATCGGTGCGGCGGTGATTCCGATTGATCCGCTGGCGTATGATTATCTGGAGAATTTGGAAAAAATAGCAGATAGAATCTCGGAGGCGCTCGGTACCAATGAGTGATAAACCGGTTATATCACTGGAACAGGTCTGGTTTTCGTATGATAAGACCCCTGTTTTGCAGGATATCAATCTGTCTATAATGGCAAATAACTTTGTCTGGATAGTCGGACCCAACGGCGGCGGCAAAACCACTATGGTAAAACTCATTTTGGGGCTCCTGAAACCCGACCGGGGAAAGGTCCTGGTTTTCGGGGATTCACCCAAGACGGGGCGGTCGCGGATTGGGTACATGCCGCAGTTTACCAGTTTTGATCCCCGGTTTCCGGTCAGCGTTTTGGACGTGGTCTTGATGGGGCGGCTTGGCAATGGCTTTAAGATCGGGCGGTACCGGCGAAATGATATCGAACTGGCCCTAAAGGCACTCAGGAAGGTAAGCCTGGTCGATATAAAAGACCGGTCGTTTTCGTCGCTGTCCGGCGGAC
>DAOWOO010000446.1 GCA_030642025.1 Candidatus Zixiibacteriota bacterium
CCGGTTCGCGCGAATCGGAATTTATCCTCGAAGAAATCGACCGCCTGAACGGCATTGTCACCGGGTATCTGGATTTTGCCCGGGGCAAGCGGATTCTGGAAAAAGCAGAGACAGAAATCAAGAGGTTTTTGGAAGGCATTGTCGATCAATTCCGGCCCCGGCTGGCCCGGGATAATGTCCTGCTTGAAATGGAGAAAAACGACAGCCATCCGCTGGTTGCCATTGATCGGGCCGCGCTCCGGCAGGTGGTGATAAATCTTATTCTCAACGGTGTCGAGGCGGCCATGGCCAATAAAGGCACCAAGGCGAAAGTTACGGTCGGATATCGTCAACATAACCGAAAATGCATTATAGATATAAAAGATACCGGCGGGGGAATCACCGGACGGGACGCCCGGCATATTTTCGAACCGTTTTACACCACCCGCATAACCGGTTCGGGACTGGGTCTTTTTCATTCGCGGCGGCTGGTTGAGCAGATGGACGGACAGTTGACATTTGAAAGCCGACCCGGCGGGCCGACTGCTTTCAGCATAATACTGCCTGCTGCCGATAAGGAATATTAATATGGCCAATATACTTGTTGTAGATGACGAACCGAAAATGACCTTCCTGGTGGAGAAGGCTTTGGTTGGCGCCGGATTTTCGGTCACGTCGGTCAATAAACCGGCTGACGCCCTTTCTTTGATAGAAAAACACGCCTTTGACATTATTGTCACTGACCTGTCGATGCCGGAGATATCGGGAATGGAGATTCTGGAAAAGGCCCGGCAAAAGGGCGATATTGAAGTGGTCATGATGACCGCATACGCTACGGTGGAATCGGCTGTCGAGGCGATGAAAAAGGGAGCATCCGATTACATCCTGAAACCATTCAGCATGGATCTTCTGGTTGACCTCTGCCGTAAACTGGCTGATAAACAGAAACTCACGGCATTGTCATCAATGCTCAGCGAGGATTTGAAGCAGGTTTCTTATGATAAATTTATCGGAAAGTCACCAGCAGCCAGGGAAATGCTCGATATGATCGCCAAGGTCGCTCCCACCGACACGACCGTGCTTCTGACCGGAAAATCGGGCACCGGAAAGGAACTGGCGGCCCACCTGATACATGAAAATTCCCCCCGTAAAAACAAACCTTTTATAGCCGTCAACTGCGCCGCCCTGACCGAAACGCTTCTGGAATCGGAACTGTTCGGGCATGAAAAAGGCTCCTTCACCGGAGCGGTAGCCCGCAAACGGGGACGTTTTGAACTGGCCGACAGCGGGACTATATTTCTCGATGAAATCGGCGAAACCTCGCCGGCGCTCCAGGCCAAGTTGCTTCGGGTCCTCGAGGAAAAACAGTTCCTCCGGGTGGGCGGGGTCGATCCGGTAAAAACCGATGTCCGCGTTATCGTCGCCACTAACCGTAATCTGAAAGACGAAATCTCCGAGGGAAAATCCCGCGAGGATCTTTTCTACAGGATAAATGTCTTCCCGATAAACATGCCTTCTCTGGCCGACCGAAAAGAAGATACTATTGAATTGGCCAAGTACTTTTTGAAAAAGAAAAATTACCCTTACTATTCACTTTCCGATGAGGTTATCAAACTGCTGGCCTCATACGGCTGGCCGGGAAATATCAGGGAACTGAAAAATATACTGGAGCGGGCCATGATTCTTGCCGCAGGCGGCCCGATTGAGATCGACCATATTGGCATTGAGGATGAAACCGAAACAGCGCCGATTGAACCGAATACCCCGGCG
>DAOWOO010000070.1 GCA_030642025.1 Candidatus Zixiibacteriota bacterium
CACATTTGTTAGGAATACCACATCTTATATATTTAGTTATGCTCGGACTTCAGTAAATTTAATTAATTGTACATTTTCTGGCAACAGGGGCAGCTTTCTGCTGGATAATGCCGGTGCAATTTTGGAGAATAGTATCATTGCCTTCTCGTATGAATGTCCTTTTGGCTTATATAAACCCTTTGATGAGTATCCCAATGATATGAGTACTGCTCAACTTCAAAACTGCAACATTTTTCCATATAATTATGATCCTTTCCCCTTTGATACTACTGGCATTGAGGTTGATCTGACAATTAATGGCAACATATCTTTGGACCCCCTCTTCTGCGATACGGCGGAAAGCAATTTTCATCTCGCCGCCAATTCCCCATGCCTGGGTACCGGAACCGATGGAGCCAATATCGGCGCTTATGGAGCCGGGTGTGAATCAACCGGTTTCGAGGATGATGACCACCTGAAAGAATACACATTTGATCTGGCTCAAAACTATCCCAATCCTTTCAATCCGACAACATCAATTAAGTATTCTCTATCCAAAAAATCATATGTTTCTATAATCATATATAATCTCTTAGGTCAGCAGATTACATGTCTGGTTAATAAAACGCAACCAGCAGGAAATCACACGGCTATCTGGGATGGAACCGATTCTGAGGGCAATGAAGTTTCCACCGGTGTCTATTTCTATAATCTTCAGGCTGGCGAATATGTAGAATCTAAGAAGATGTTGTTATTGAAATAGCAGGGGTAACTCACCAGCCTGACTCAGTACAATTTCCTTACCAAATCAATGTTAATCTTTCTCACCACTACCAATAGAGAAACATAACAAGGAATGAGACAATCATTTTCACTACAAGAGCAACATGACGATATATAAAAAATGAGCAAACGAACCCATTTTTGTACAATGCATTGGTATTGTGCATGATACAGGTATCACATAATGTTAGGAAGGGACTAAAAAGGGAGTATATGTGTTGAAATTTCATTGTGAACTGTCCCGCACCGCAAGCGGATGCGCCACCAATCCAAACCTTGGTGGCACACCCCTTGGGGTGTGTTTCTGTTCCGAAAATACTGTATGCAGCGGGATGGAATGCGAGAACCCACCCTCGAGCCCGCTGTGCGGGGATCATCGGACGGGCCACCCTGCCAAGCGTGTTTAATTCATTTTGAATTACGAAGTTCTTATGTAATATCACCGCAACAGCAGCATCTTCTTCGAATCCACGAAATCGCCGGCTTTGATACGGTAGAAATATATTGACTTATGGGACAACCTTCTGGCCGCGCACATAAAATAATAGGATTATTTATATTTGATTTTAGCCGAGTAAGATTCTTATTTTATAGATATGGGTTTATCTTCATTAAAAGATCATCTTGAGAAGTTATCATTTGCAAAAAATGCCGCTCTATTCGGAGTCTGCCGGGTTGATGATCTTCGGGATAATTTCCATCCTGAAATCAAAACGGCATCAAAGAGCCTTGGGACAGCTATATCAATAGGCGTTGCTCTTTCACCAGCAGTGATGAATACAATAGACAACCACCCCAATATGTTATATAAGGCGCATTACCAGCAGGTGAATCATACTTTAAACGATATAGCCTTTGCCGTTGCCGTGGAAATTGCTCATCACGACGGTAAGGCGATACCGATACCGGCCTCACAAATAGTCCACTGGAAACCGATGCGGGCGCATCTGTCGCACCGGGAAATCGCCTGCAAGGCCGGGCTGGGCTGGCGTGGGAGAAATAACCTCCTAGTGACCAAAAAGCATGGCTCGCAGGTACGGCTGGTAACGGTCCTGACCGACCTTGAACTGGAGCCGGACAATCCGAGTGAGCTTGATTGCGGCGACTGCCATGCCTGCCTTGACGCCTGCCCGGTCGGCGCTATTTCAGAAATAGTTGATGATTTCAATTTAGGCAGATGTTATGAGCAGGTTGACAAGTTTTCCAAACAGAATAACTACGGACATCTTATCTGCGGATTGTGCCTTAAAGCATGTCCGGGGAGCGAGTGATTATGGGACGAATTATAAAACCTTTACCCGGACGGCTGATTCTTTCGGCGATTTATTCAATCCTGGGGCCGATGCTCGATGCTATTCTGGCGATTGAAAAAAAATACGGTCATGTGGAAATCGAAACCGATGAAATCGATTTTCTTCATACAAAGTATTACCGCGAGGAAATGGGCGACAATCTCAAACGCAAATTCTTTGCCTTTGAAAAACCGATTGAGCGCGATCAGTTGGCCGATCTAAAAATATGGACCAATCGACTGGAGGAAAAACACGGTAAAAAATCGGGAGATTTTGTTTTTCGCAAAGTCAATCTCGACCCGGGTATCTTAACACCGGCCAATCTGGTTCTGGCAACAACCAAGGATTATTCGCATCGTGTTTATCTCAAAGATGGTATTTTCGCCGAGGTTACCTTGATGTACCGGAAGAAGAATTTCGTTCCGCTTCCATGGACTTATCCCGACTACTGCGAACCGGAGATACTTGAATTTTTCCACCGTGTCAGGGAGTCAATGATGACGCAGACGCCCGCAGGGCTGGATAATTGAATGCCGGCGGGGCTGAACATATATTCGGCTCAATCGTAGTTAAGAGTAACGGAAATACCAATTCTCTTACCACAGGGAGAGCAATATGTGTAGGCGTAAATCCATATTACTGGCCATATTGGTGTTAGCGGTCTTTCTGATAGTCGCGGCCGGGACCGCGGCTTTGGCTTCACCATCCGAGTTCTGGGGCAAGCTTGAACCGGGCCCGTACGGTATCGGCTTCAGGACCGTAGAAAAATATGACTACTCGCGGACATTCGGGGATAAGCGCGACTATTTCGGCAACCCTCTCCCCGGCGAAAAAGCAAGGCCGATACAAATTTGCACCTGGTACCCGGCCAATACTTCTGATGAAGATGTTCCAATAACGTATGCCGAGTATGCCTATTCGTACCCCGAAGATGAAAGCTTTATCAGAGTGCTGGCCGCCATTCAGAATCGGGAAATCGGCCTGATTCAGAGTTTTATCGGCGGCAACCGCGGTTTTGTAATGGACCTTTTCAACCGACCGGTAGCGGCGGTGAGAAACGCCGAACCGTATGACAGCGCTTTCCCGCTGATTATTTATCATCCCCAGTTTCAAACCTGCATTTCTGAGAATGCCGTCCTGTGCGAATACCTGGCCTCGTACGGTTTCGTGGTGGCCACGTCGCATCCGATGGGAATGCACCGCATCAGCCCTGATTTTGACCAGGCGGGGATGCTTACCGCAATGCGCGACCGCGAATTCGTCGCCGCGTTTATGCGTGACCGGCCCGGGGTTGATTACGACCGTATCGGATTGCTGGGTTCCGCCGCCGGAGGCGGGTCGGCCCTGTTGATGCAAATGAGAAACAACAGTATCGGGGCCGTGGCCGGTATCGGGGGATCATTTACCGAGACAATATTAACCGACCTGATAAGTCAAAACGCATACTTCGACATCAGCCGGGCTGTTGTACCTGTCATGCAGTTATATCCGAACACGCGGCCGTCTGAGGATACGGCCTTTTTTGCATCGCTGAAATATGCACCACGTTATTCATATTCCTATACCGGTCTGACTCCCGCTAATTTCGTGCAGATCGGGACAATCCGGTGTATGCTTCCCGACAGTTCCGGAAATATCGGCATTATCAGAGACCAGGGTTATGAGGCGGTCTGCCGGCGGGTCTTTCATTTCTTCAACGCCACATTGAATAACAGTGAACAGAGCCTGGCCATGCTCGAAGATAATATCAAAGACACGGCCATCAGACCCGATGCATATACGTACAGCTATTATGATGCCACCGAGCGTCCACCATCACGGGATCAGTTTGTCAGTATTTTAAGAGAGCGGGGTGTGAGTACCGCCGTTGAGATTTTCGATAAATTCAGGGCCATAGATTCCAGTCTAATCCTGTTCAATGAACCATATTTGAATTACATGGGATACCAAAACCTGCAATCGGGGCGCACTACCGATGCGTTACATCTATTCCGGATGAATGCTGAAACATATCCACAATCACCCAATGTATGGGACAGCTACGCCGACGGCTGTTTGGCCGCCGCCGATACGGCGCAGGCGATATTATGTTATCAGAAAGTACTGGAAGCGCTGTCAGGCGATACCAATATCGATGAACAGTTGCGAGCAACCCTCAAACAGAATGCCGAGCGGGGTTTGCAGAATCTTAAAATCGATCAAAAATAATTGACTCCCAAAGGAGGATAAAATGCAGGAAAGAAAAACCGAATGCACCCGCCGCGGTTTTCTGGGAACGGCCGCAACGGGACTGGTTGCCGCCGGACTGGCAACTCTGGCTCCGGGCCGGCTGACAGCCGATGAAACAGAAAGCGCCAAAAAGGATATAATTACACGAAAACTGGGCAAATCAAATATCAGTGTTCCGATTATAAGCATGGGCGTCATGAACGCCAATAATCCCGGTATAGTCCAGGCATCATATGAAAAGGGGGTCCGGCATTTTGATACTGCCGCCTATTATCAGTTCGGGCGCAATGAGCAGATGGTCGGGACGGTTATCAAGAAAATGGGCGTCCGCGACAAGGTAATAATCGGAACCAAGATATATACGTCCCAGCAAAGAGTCACAGACCCCAAAGAAGCCAAAAAGAAATTTATCAAGATGGCCGAGGGAAGCTTGAACCGCCTTAAGACCGATTATGTCGATATACTGTATCTGCACGATGTATCCGATCCGGCCGACTTTACCAATCCCGGCGTAATTGAGGCTTTGAATACTCTCAAAGATCAGAAAAAGATAAAATTGGCGGCCGTGGCAACACATTCGAACATGGCCGGGGTAATAAACGAAGTGATAAAAGGCGGCTTTTATGATGTCGTTCTTACCGCTGTCAACTTCACCATGGCCGATGATGCCGAAATGATGAAAGCCATAAGCGATGCCTCGAAAAAGGGTATCGGCATAATCGGTATGAAAAACATGGCGGGCGGTTCCCGCTGGCCCAACCCGGAAACCCGCCGAAATTACAGCAGCAAAACGATTGCAAAAGCGGCCC
Source organism: Candidatus Zixiibacteriota bacterium (assembly GCA_030642025.1). Lineage (GTDB taxonomy): Bacteria > Zixibacteria > MSB-5A5 > GN15 > PGXB01 > DAOWOO01. Next base: position 5,093 of record DAOWOO010000070.1, read on the forward strand.
TGAAATGGGTGCTGCACCACGAGAGTATAACCACCTGCATCCCCGGATACGACAATCACGAGCATCTTGAACAGAATTTTGAAGTAGCCTATGATCTGGAATATTCCGATGAGGAGAGTAAATTCCTGACTGATAATGACATTGCATTAGGGGTTGGCTTCTGCCGCCAGTGTAAAAAATGTCTGGCCTCCTGCCCCAACGACGCCGACGTGCCGACTCTGATGCGGGTGCATATGTACGCCGCGCAGTATGCCAATTTTCAGCACGCCCGCCAGACCCTTAATGATATCCCGAAACAAAACGGCCTGGCCAACTGCTTGCTATGCACCACCTGTACGGCTGAATGCGCCAACACGGTTGATATCGGCCGGAGAATCGACGAATTGAAATTGATTTATGCATGATTGTTCTAAGATGTTAAAATAATACCGGGTTCTGCGGCCACTAACGCCGTTGCCTAACCCGGTTTTTAATTCCGATTACCAGAAAAATTTCCCAAAACAACACCTGCGCCGGGGCAGATAAGGATCCGCCCGGGCGGACCGCCCACAATGTTTGTAATATTCAATTGTGGAACAATCCTGAAATATCACGGTTTATTATTTGAAACATCAGGTAAATCTGAAAAGAATTACCATAGACACTATTATAGACACTATTATTGTCCTATTATGCTGAAATAAGGCTGAAACCGGATTCTGGAATTATAAAAATAATTGGGCTGAATAAACTAACTGAAAGAGGAGAGACATGGAAAACGCCATTGAAACGATCAAAGACTGGGCGACATTGTACGGCATCCGCGTTATCGGCGCCATTGCGATACTGGTTATCGGTCGCATAATAATCGGCATATTGACCGGCGTGGTAAGAAAACTCATGAAGAGAAGCAACGCCGATGAAACCCTGATAAAATTCATGGTAAGCCTGACCCGGATAGCCCTTCTGACATTCCTGGTTATTGCCGCTATTAATACTCTGGGAGTGCAGACAACCTCTTTTGTGGCAATTATCGGTGCGGCCGGCCTTGCTATCGGTTTTGCTTTGCAGGGGTCGCTGGCCAATTTTGCCTCAGGAGTTATGATTATAATTTTCCGGCCTTTCAAGGAAGGTGATTATATCGAGGCTGGCGGTACATCAGGTTCAGTCGAGGAAGTCCATATTTTCAACACCATTCTCAAGACACCGGACAATAGGAAAGTGACAGTCCCCAACAGCAAGATTACCGGCGACAATATCGTCAATTACTCGGCCCGCGATACCCGCCGGGTCGACATGGTTTTCGGGATCGGCTATGATGATGATATCAAAAAGGCCAAAGAAATCCTTGAGCGGATTCTAAAAGAAGACAGTCGAATTCTTGATGATCCGGCACCGCAGGTGGCCGTTTCGGAACTGGCCGACAGTTCGGTCAATTTTGTTGTTCGTCCCTGGGTAAAAACCGCCGATTATTGGGGCGTATATTTCGATATCACCGAAAAGGTCAAGCTGACTTTCGATCAGGAAAATATCTCGATACCGTATCCTCAACAGGATGTTCACATGCACCAGGTTACCGACGCCTGATTTTGAATTATACCGAATACTCAAAGCCCGCCCGAATCGGCGGGTTTTTATATATAATCGCACTTTGTCAGATTTCAATTTTCCATTGTGTTGCACAAATTAAAATCCTATTCTTCCATTGTAAAAAGTTAGCTTCGAACGGACGCACCATGTCGTGCGTTTAAAGAGTAGAAGGATAAAGCATGGACAAATTCGTAATACACGGCGGCAGGAAACTCAACGGCACAATAAAGACAGAAGGTTCCAAGAATGCAGCCCTGCCGATTATAGCCGGATCGATTTTAATCTCCAAAGGCACGACGATTCTGGAAAATGTCCCA
>DAOWOO010000295.1 GCA_030642025.1 Candidatus Zixiibacteriota bacterium
AAAAATTCTCTGACCGTTTTGGCGCGCGATGCCGCCACCTGGCGATTGAGCTTATCCAACTGTTCGGCATACGAATTGGCCACCTGCGCCGCCATGTCAGGGTCTTTATCCATGAAACTTATTTCAAGAAGTCCTTCATCGGTAGCATGAAACAATGCACGTTCATCGAGTTTTTCCTGAATATCAAAAACCGAATTCAGACCCAGATACTCTTTCAGGTTATTGACCTCAATCACCTGTTCGGCGATAGAGCGGCTTTTTAGAATCCGGACATAGACGTCGGTCGGCGTCGCCATCATCGGCTGTTCCAGACCGGAGGTCAAGGAAATGATATTTTTAAGGCTGCTCACCATACCCAACTGCAGGGTTTCATCCTTGGGGGGCAGAAGCAGCGTTGTGGCAACATACCAGCGCGGCAGCAAAAAAGCCGTTATAGCGGCAATCAGAGTTACAATGACTACAAATCCGACAATAAAGCGGATTCGCCGTGCAATCACTTCAAAAAGTCGCCAAAGATTAAATTCCTTTTCTTCCATATATCAATCGGCGGCATTGTCAATGGCCAGATAAAGAGCGCCCACGCCGCCCAGAATCAGGGAGAAGTCACGGACTTTCTCCAAAAAGCTTTTTTTGTCCTTTTTTTCAGGTATAATAACTATATCGCCATCATAAATTTTTGCTCCCGGCCTGACAACCCGCCTGATACCGCTGGAGCTTTTTATCAACTCGATTTTGCCTTTCTCGGCATCGGGAGCGTATCCCCCGGCTCTGGCGACCAGATCACGAATCGTCATATGATGCTCATAGTCAACAACACCCGGTCGAAGTATACGGCCGAAAACAGTGACCGAACCGGTCAGACGCGGCACCATGATGGAGTCTCCGGGGGCAATCGCGATTTCATTGAGATTGTCCGGGATAAATCGGTCCAGATCAACCGACATCGGAACCAGGCCCAGGTTCAGGGCGATATTGTTGGTTGCATCAAGGGGTGCAGATTTCATAATCCTCGCGGAACTGGCAAATTCAGGGCGGCGGTACACTGTCAGAGAATGAATACTTCCGAACTCGGTAATTCCCCCGGCCATTGAGAGAGCGCTTTCCAGATTCATTCCACGGTTATAAGGAAACCGGCCGGAAACCGCAATCTCGCCTGTCACAGTAAAATAATCCGGTTTTGGTGAGAACTCCCGCTGCGTGACAACAATCTTGTCTCCCGGCATCAGATAAAAACCGAGGTCGGCAGTGGTGATATTTATCGGGCCGGATGAGGAGGCATTACGTCGGTATATAAGAATTCTGTCATTCTCCAGATCGTTGAATCCCAGCGCCAGGCTGATTATTGTTCCGATATTATCATTTTTATTATATTCTATTCCTCCCGGCCGTACCACCGCACCGGAAATCTGCACAAATGACGATGAATCGGTCACCATCGGAATATAAATGACATTCCCCTCGTACATAAACGGATTGGCGTCAAGGAGTCCGGCCCGTTCGAAAAGCAGAAGATCAACGACGGTCTTCTCCTTTCCTCCGGAAAGGGTGATATTGCGCCGGGAGGCTCCGGGCAAAAACCCGCCGGCCTTAGCGATAAATTCCGAAACACGATCGGCGACATATCCATTGTAAAATCCCGGGTTTTTTACAGTACCCGTGACAAGTACTTTCACCGATCGAATCCCATCGAGACTGACCGTAAATTCAATGTCGGGGTAAAACCGTTTGACCAGCTTTCGGATCTCTTCCTTGGTTTCACTCAGGCTCATATCGGCGACATCAATCTTGCCCATCGGCGGGAGAAGAATGGAACCTTCCGGCGTTACCACCATACCGACAGCATCGGTTACACCATCCCAGAAATCAACCCGAAACCGGTCGCCCGGCTTGACAATATAGACATCCTCGTCAACCACTCTTCCGAACCCGGTCTCCTGCGCAGTCACAGTCAATATGGAAATTATAAGCGTCAAAAAAGCCGTAAAAATAATTGCCATCAGGCGGAGATAAAAAAATCCCCGGCCGGGTCGCTTTATGTAATTTTGCACCATATCTCCGAGCAGGTCATAATTGCCGTTTAAACTCATAAAGCAAAAACACTCTATACAAAATACCACCCCAAATGTCAAGGTAGTATTGGCATAATGCAAGACGTTAGCGGCCATTGACTTTGTATGCGTAAAGGGTATATTGAGTTATGCGTCTGAGTGTTATCATGCCGCTTTACAACGAAGCGGAAACCCTTCGTGAGATTCTGGATAAGGTATTATCACTTGATATTGACCTGGAACTAATCGCCGTTGACAACGGCTCCACCGACTCGACGGCGGATATTCTTGACGGATACCGGTCACACCCTGATGTCAAAATCATCAGCCGAAGAAAAAATATCGGCAAGGGTGATGCCGTTATTGCCGGCCTGGAACAGGCCGAGGGCATCTACACTGTCATTCAGGACGGCGACCTGGAATATGACCCCGGGGATATCGTCTCGCTTCTGGAAACAGCCAAAAAAAACGACGTCGTCGCCGTTTTTGGTTCGCGGATAATGAATCCCAATTCCGGTATTTCATATCACAGGTACCTCTGGGGTGGCAAATTATTGACTATCATAGCCAATTTTCTATACGGAGTCGGTATAACCGATGAATCGACCTGCTATAAAATGGTCAGGACCGACATCCTGAAATCAATGAAGCTCGAATGTCGGCGCTTTGAATTCTGCCCTGAGGTTGTCGCCAAACTGGGGCGCAATAATATCAGGATTCATGAAATTCCAATCAACTACTATCCCCGAAATTTCGAAGAGGGTAAAAAAATCCGCTGGCATGATGGCGTCGAGGCAATCTGGACTTTACTTAAGTATCGTTTCCAGTCGGTTCCCAAGCTTTTTGCCGGTCAAAAGCAGGATTAAAACCAAACAGGTTACCAGAGAAACAATCAGACCCAAATAGAAATACGGAGTCCGGTAGCAAAGAACAATAATCCGGTCGCTATTCGAAAAATCGACGGCCACCAAACCGTTGTATTCATAAACAGGCCGGTTATCGGCGGTATGCCACCCTTCATCGTATCCGATACCGAATACAATTGAACCGCTCGACGCGGAACTGATTTCATACTCGACGCGGTTGGGTGTGTATTCGCGTGACAGCACCTCAGCCGATCCTTTGAAAACATATTCCATCAGGACATCGTTGGTCGGCGTGACCAACCCCCGGCTTTCCTTATATCCCGAAAGCCACGGCGCCAC
>DAOWOO010000226.1 GCA_030642025.1 Candidatus Zixiibacteriota bacterium
GGTAATGATAAAGAAAGGGTTACTGACTTTTCTGATTATTCTAAAGATGAAAAAAGAACTCATATTTATGATTTATCTGAATTTTCCTCTATTCAACAAAACAAATATTATGGATTGCCGGGGATGCTTTTTATCGTTTCGGGTATAGAAAAGTATAAAATATTGGAAAAAATAGAAAAGCGAGAAGTTGTACAATTAAAGGAGTTTATCGATTCTGATGGCATACAGAGAGGCGTTAGCCCTGATTTGAAAGATGCATTCATTGTCTCACAGAATACAATTCGAAAATATAACCTTGAAAAATCTAAACTTAGAAAAGTAATTACGGGCGGTGTACATGTTCATAGATACTCCATAGATTTTCCTGATTTATGGTTGATCTATACTTCACGATCTGATGATTTCAAAAAAATCCCTAATATTTGTTCCTGGTTAGATCAATTTAAAAATCAAATTACATGCAAAGAAGTTAAGCAAGGTAAACATCCTTTGTATTCTTTACATCGACCAAGGAAAAGGAGGATATTTTTAAAAGAGTCTAAATTGGTAGGTGTTATAACTTGTGACAGATTAGTTATCGCCAAAGACACAAATAAAACATTTACAACTGATGGGCTATACTTGATGGGCACTGAGAACCAGTCTTTTATCAATTGTCTTCTTGGTATTCTTAATTCAAAAATATTAACCTTTATTTATAGATTATTGGCAATCGAAAAGGGCAGAGTATTGGCTCAAGTAAAGCCAAAAATATTAGCTCGTATTCCGATTATTAAGCCTGCTTCAAATAGGCAAATATTATCCTCTCGCTATTTTCTTTTATCAAAACTCGTCGATGAAATTACATTTTTAAAAAGTAAATATCATGGAGTCAAAACGCCTCACGACCGGACTGTTTTGCAGCGGCAGATCGAGGCGACTGACCGGAAGATCGATAAGCTTGTGTATGAGCTGTATGGGCTGACCGATAAAGAGATCGCCATAGTCGAAGAGGCCGCCAAAAGATAAAGTCAGACGCAGGTCAAGTCAGGGACTTGACAGATGTTATCACACAGCGTAATAGTCAAATCCCTAAAGGATTTGACCTATGAATAGGTGTTCCGTCGGGAAGGGATTCCCGACAGCGCGGGAGGGGCAAAAGATTCCAACGTTCGCTTCGCTCTCTCGGACCGGGCAATGAATCGGCCGGGAACGCGCATCCCAGACACTCATTCGAGCAGCCGATATGAGAATACCAGGGGGAATTGGCGTGGGCGCCGTGATGATAGACCACGACCGGTAAGCCCAGATCCGGTGTCGCGTCGATATTGCAGAACAGCGACGAATTCGGACTGACATTTGTGGGCGGCTGGCATTCATAATTACAGGGATGCAAAAAACGCCAAAAAAAACCATGCCAATTTGGAAATTGGCATGGTCGCGGAAATTTGAGAGAACGGGGTTAGATTCCCCCACTCTCAATTATCGAAACATCTTATGGCGTAAACGGACAGCAATCGCCGTCAGTCCAACCCGGACTGCCGGGAGCGCAATCACCCGGAGCATCGCCGCCTACGAAGACGTAGTTGATGATCCAAACCGCGTCGGATACGTTAACCAAACCATCGCTGTTAGCGTCACCGCAGGCTAACGGAACCGGAGCATCGCCGCCGACAAAGACGTAGTTGATGATCCAAACCGCGTCGGATACGTTAACCAAATCGTCGCTGTTAGCGTCACCGCATTTGCCCTCACAAGTGCTCTCGCTGATTGTAAGTACCACGACAATCGTAATCGGACTGTTGGCAGCGGCCGGGGCAGCCACCGTGATGGTAGCAACATATGTGCCCTCGGCGAGTCCGGCGGTATTAACGGTTATCGTCAAATTGCCGGGTGTTACACCAAAGACCGGGAATTCCGGATTGATGGACAACCAGCCGGGAGCCGGAGCGTCGATCTGCGCCGTCCACCAGATTCTTCCGCCTCTGGCCTCGGTAATCGGCACATTGACATTGATGATCTCCTTGACCTCGGGCTCGGCGTTAACCCTAACGGTATCTTCATCGATGACCATTTCACCGGCAAAGACTCCAGGGTAACCGCCCGCGAAATGGGCGCCCTTATCGATCAATTCCTGAAGTTGGAGTACACCATCCGCATCGATAGCTTTGATCTTGATAAACTCAAGCGTATCGCCGGCGGCCAGTGTGCCTTCCCAGAACTTGTAGATCGAGTTCATGTCGGTGCAGGAATCCTGGAACACGGTATACGGACCATTGTCCAACGTATCCAGAACCGAATAGATGCTGTCCGGCTTGTAACCGCTATAACCATAAATATAATCATGGTTATCAACCACAGCCGCGCTCATGGCGGAATTCTGACCGAAGAACACACTCATGCCGGCAACAACCGAGTCTTTCATGCGGCAGCCGCGCTGATAAACCATGTTGCGGGTGGCATCATCTCCACCGGCATCATAGTTGGAGTCGTCGCGAACATCCCAGTCGATACCTTCGCCGACAATGAAGTTGCTCAGGCTTCCGCCTTCGCTCCAGAGTCTGACCTTTTCAATCAGAACCGCGGTATCCTGGTGGCCGGGTACCATGTATTCAATGGTTCCATAGACAACACTGTCGGGTGTACACCAGGCGCCATAGGATTTCCAGTAGCCGTTACCGCCGGCGGGATTGCCGACCGACGAAAGCTGGATCGAATCCAGGGCGCGCATGCTGTAATCCACAGGCAGATTTTCACCCATCATGTCGCTGTAGCACTTGACTGTACCGTCATTCCAGCCCACTATCAGGGCTTCGTTGTAGAGCGGATGGACAGTGGGGTCTACTCCGCAGGCGTAGAATTTCATATCGCCGTCCCAGTTTTCGCCTTCATTGTCACCCTGATGACCAGCCCAGGGAACATTCCAGACGTCGACTGTCCAGCAGCCGGAGGTTAGTCGGGCCCATTCGGGCTCGAAGTATGAGCAGGCCACAACAGCGTTGACGACAATATCAAAATCGGCGCAACTGGCATCTGTTATATCGACTGTGATTGTGCCGGTATAGTTGCCCGCGCCCAATGTGGCCGAATTGGCGGTCCACTTGATAATAGCCGGTGAGGCGCAGCCATTGGGCAGTCCCATCGGACCAGCGCCCGCGCTGGCGGTACCAGAGGCTCCGCCGGTCACTGTCAGCCAGGTTGCATCCGAAGATGTCGAGTAGACAATGTCAACGTTTCCGCCGTTGGCGAGGATCACCGAATCGCTGTAAGTGGCGGGCGTGGTACATCCTGCCGTTTGTCCATTCGGCGCAAGCGCCACTTCTTCCCATTCCGGAGGATCAGGGTTGACCGTGTAAGCGCAATTGGTGCCCACATCAGCCATAGTGAAGCAGGGCCAGGTCATGAACATGACCGGATTGTCGGTTCTGGCGCCTTCGCCCACCAGCCATGCGCCGGCGTCCTTATCGCGAATGTATTCAATCATCAAGCTGTCGCTCATATAAGGAGCCATGAAGGGATAAACCTCGTTTTCACAGCTGCCGGGCGTACAATCGGTGCCGTCGGTACCGGTCAGGTTGAAAGCCGCGGTCCAGGATTTACCCATACCGCCGCTGACATCCGAGGCCACGACCAAAATATCGGCCACCTGATAAAGAGAATCAGCTCCGGCCGGGCCGGCGCCGACCTCCTTGGAGGTGTCGCCAACCGGATGAGCGCCGAAGCGCGTGAAAGTAATATACAGCTTGTCATCGCACCAGGAGATATTCTGCTTGGTGACGACATGATCCCAACGCGGCAGATAACCCTGGAAGTAGGCCGGATGACCCGCGTCATAGGCGATCGATATACAGTTATTGAAGCTGTCCCAGTGCCACATCTTCATGGCGTAGAGCATGGAACAGATGTTGTCTTCGCCTCGGTTCGCGGAACCCCAGACAATGTGCAGCACATTATTGGGATCGACCATACAGGTTATGTCGGA
>DAOWOO010000252.1 GCA_030642025.1 Candidatus Zixiibacteriota bacterium
ATACCGGATTGGTATAACCCCGGTGACCAACTTGTCTATATATCGCTCAAACGGGGCGCCAAGCTGTATGGCTTACTGATTCTGGGGTATGCCGAAGGTTCCGACACTCTGAAGGGGAGCGACCTGAAATTTCTTAATATCACCGCCAATCAAATTTCCATATCACTGGAAAATATATTCCTTCTGGAAGAGTCCCGCAGCGCCTATAGCCGTCTAAAAGATCTGCAGGATCAGACCATTCAACTGGAAAAAATGGCCACCAAGGGTGAGATGTCGGCCGAAATCGGTCACGAACTTAATAATTTTCTCGGCGTGGCTTCGGGTAATATCTCACTGATGGAGCATCACCTGTCCAAAGGCAATCATGACGAATTGCAGAGATATCTTGATGCCATGAAAGCTAATCTGGAGCAGATGACGAAATTCACAACCGGGCTGATGGATTTCTCAGGTATGGAAGCCACTTATAAAACATGCAATATCAATCGGCTGATCACCGATGTTTTGGAATACTTAAGAGCGCAGAAAAGACTCCACGGCGTCGAACTCTCTTTTGAGAAATCGCCCGAAGAGATTAACACTCTGGCTGACCCCAGTCAACTGAAGCAGTTGCTCTATAACCTCGTCAACAATGCCGCTGATGCCACGGTTGAAAATCCTGAGAGCAAACCCCGCCGGGTTACGGTAAAGACGGAAAGATATCCTGATAAAGACAGCTTCAGCCTGAGTGTCGCCGATAATGGATCCGGTTTCAATCCGGACTATCTTGACCGCGCCTTCAAGGATCGCTTCACCACCAAGGAATCAGGCCACGGTTTCGGACTGCTGGTCTGCCGCCGTATTATTGACAATCATAGTGGAAAATTGGGAATTGACTCCCGGCCCGGAGCCGGAAGTACAATTAACGTCCTTTTCCCGGTCAAAGAAACCTCCCGGGCAACGGCCGGAGCGCTTTAAATCCAAATCTCTGCTGACTTCACAGTACTTTTTCCTACCCAAAAAAAAGGGCGGAACGCCGTTTTTTCAGGATTCCGCCGAGAAAAGGAAGAAACAATATTCCTATTCTGTTTTCATTATCATAATGCCCCATTTATGCGGCGACATCGGCCGCGATTCATTGAAATCGGGGAATGAGTGCGAGCCGTCGGTCAGGAAATACGCATAATAGTCGCCCTTATCGAGAAGTATTCGCGCATTCACCTTACGATTCTTATAGGCGCCGCCGGCATGACGTGTCTTACGGTAGGTCATTTCCCAGATAATTTCTCCGGTTTCGGCATCCTCAATCCACCCGTAATCAAACATCCTGCCGTCCTTGCCCTCGCCCAGAGCAAAGATTCTAACCTTCTGCTCGGAGTCGAGAGTAAAGCGTTCGCGCACCTCTTCATCGTTACCGATACCGGTCAGGTCCACAAGTATCCGATCATTACGAGGCATTTCATCAAAAATATTAACGTCATCTTTATCAAAGTCCTTACCGACCCCGTACAGGGTTATTCCCCACAATTCTCTTTCAATCGGCGGGGAAGTATTCCAGTCGCGATAGGCATGAGAACCATCGGAGACATAATAAACAAAATAATCACCGGCAGGAAAAGTTACGACGCCATCAAATTTGCGGTTTTTCTTGCCACCGCCGGCATGTTCGGTATTATCTTCGGACATTTCCCAGACAATATCTCCGCTGGCGATATCCTCAATCCAGCCGTAATCGACAAACTCATCCTGGTAACCGAATTCTCCCAGCGCCACAATATGAAAGTCTGTTTCCTTTTTTATGCTGAAACCTTTTTGCCTGTACTGATCATCGCGGACTTTAGTCAGTGAAATGACGGCCGATTCAAAGAATTCGTCTTTGTAGTCTTTGACATACTTCCTGTCTTTCTCATCAGTCAGATAAACGCCCAGCCCGTAATGCAGGGGATCATAAGGCGGCGCCACATTCCAATCGCCGAAGGTATGGCTGTCATCGGTGGCGAAATAAGCTATGTAATTCCCGGCTTTGAATTTTTCCTCACCGACAAATCCCCGGTTCTTGCGGCCGCCCCCGGCCCAGGAAGTGTTCCACTTGTTCATCTGCCAGACTTTCTTGCGGCTGTCGGCATCGATAATCCAACCGTAATCCACAAATACCCGGTCGCTTCCGGGATACTCGCCGATAGCGATAATCTTTAAAGAAATATCTTTGGTCAGAGTGAACCCCTGTTTATCGTAGAAATCGTTTTCCGGCCGCACAAACTCCACGACCGCTTTCGCCTTCATCTCTTCAACCGGATTAAACTTGGTGAAGGAACCCTCGGGAGCTTTAATGGTAAGCATCAGGTCTTCCATACCATCGATATAATATTCATCGTAACTTTTATCATCATCGTCGAAAATATCGCCGATCAAACCGAATAACTCTTTTAGACCATTAATTCTAAGACTACCGTCAATAAAGAATTCATACGGATACCCGGCATAGTAATAGACCTCATACCGCCCTTTGGGAAGAGTGATTTCATCCTCATATGCACGGATATGACGTTTTCCTTTATGGCGTTTGGTGTCCTCCGACGAGAGAACCCACATACTCTCGCGACTGTCGGCATCAAGAATCCAGGCATAGGCATACATATCGTCGGAATGTTTCAGTTCCGCTCCGATAGCCTGAATCGACAACCGGGTTTTGGACTTCAGTTCAAAACCGTCAACAGCAAGATCGCCCTCATCAAAATCCCGCAGATCAACCACAACGGCGTCGGCCAGTACATTGCCGCCACCTACAATGAGAATCGCCGCCATAAAGCAAATAATCATAGCAACGGGTATGAGTCTGTTTCTCGCCATACCTCCTCCTTTTCAAGGCGATTCTTTCAATACTACCTTTTGGATACGGTGTAGAGGTTACAGAGTTTCAATCATTTCGGCTAATTAGAAATTTGAATTCAAACGGGCCCCGTCTATTGCGACGAAGCCCGTTAAATCCCGACCTAAAAATCGGTTGTTCCGGTGAACTTGAACGATCCGAGATGAAACGTCGGCACGCTCAGACAGCCGACCGCATCCCACCACGACGGAATCAACTGATAGTCTCTGGAAACACCCTTGACATTAGAGAAAAACCGTAACATGGAATCTGTAAACCGAAGATTCTTAATTCCATGCTTTATTTGGCCGTTTTCAATCCAGAAAGTGCCGTCACGGGTCATCCCGGTTAAGACCGCTTTGGGCGGATCGATAAACCCATTAATATAATGAAAACGGGTCACCAGAATTCCCTTTTCGACCGAGGATATCATCTCTTCCCTGCTTTTATCACCGGGCGCCATGAAAATATTCAGAGCAAAAGCACCTTCGCCCTGCTCATGTGCCGGAAGAGCGTGACCGGTTGATTTCACTCCGGCCCTGTTGCCGGTTGTGCGGTCATAGACAACCCCCTTGCCGACACCCTTGTCAACGAATGTCACTCTTTGCTTGGGAACCCCCTCGAAATCAAAAGGCATGGCAATACCGGCTTCATCATTGGCGTCATCGTAGATGGTAATCGAATCATCCATCAACTTCTTGCCGATATTACCGGCCAGGAATGATGTTTTTTCCTCGAATGTCTTGGAACCGAACCCGATATAATTGATCCATTCCATCATTTCGGCCACTGCCGACGGTTCCAGAATCACTTC
>DAOWOO010000038.1 GCA_030642025.1 Candidatus Zixiibacteriota bacterium
ACCGGTTTATTTTCGTCCGAACCTGATTTCGAGCTCATTTTTCGTAATCTTCAGAAAGGTTGGTCGGCCGTGAGGACAGGAATGCCGGTTTTCGGTTCGGCATAATTGTGTTAGTAAAGCCCTGGCTTCTGTTTCCGTAATCCGGTCGCCCGCCATCACAGCCGCACGGCAGGCTACTGTCTGCGCTATAGCCTTGGTCAGTTCCTGCCCGGCCCGGCATTTATCATGCACGTCGGCGATTATTTCCTTAAACACCTTTTCGGGAGACTGTTTTGATAAAACAGACGGTACTGCCGTGAGCAAAACGGCGCGCGGTCCAAATCGTTCAACAACAAACCCGATTGCTTTCAGCTCCTCAATTGCTTCTTCATACAGAGAGTATTCATCGGCGGCCAGTTCGAGATTAACCGGAAACAAAAGATTCTGAGATGTCGCCCTGCCTGATTCCAGAGATTTTAGGCCGGATTCATACAGTATCCGCTCATGCGCCGCATGCTGATCGATAATAAACAGCTTGTCATTTATCGAGAACAGCAGGTACAACCCGGCAAACTGTCCCAGATAAAGGGCCGAGTCAACATCGAGTTCATCAGCGCTATCCGACCTCTGAGCCGGCATCGGCCGAGGTGGCTGAATATCATCGGGAATCGTGTCCGGTTTTATCGTTGAGGTAGGATCCCCCGGTTTCGTATCAGGACGATACAATTCCTTAAGAACCGTCTGATCGACGGCTGATGGTTTATTCGACCGGAATGAAGTTACATCCGCGGCCGCCCGATCAACAGTCATGTTTTGGGTTGGTGACTCCGCCTGCGGTGACAGATGAGGTGTAGGTAAAACGCCGGATTCCCGAAGCGATCTTTTGACAGCATGATGCAATATATCGTGAATCTTTCGCTCATCCGACAACCGCACTTCGGCCTTGGTGGGATGAACATTGACATCGACACTGGATGGATCGACCGTCAGGAATACCGCCCCGACCGGATAACGGCCCCGTTCGAGAAGCTCGGCATATCCAGAGGTACACCATGCACCAAGGCCTGCGATTTAATATACCGGCGGTTTATAAACAAATATAGTCCCTGCTGATTCCTGCGGCAATACAACGGATAACTGAGAAACGCTTCAGCCTTCAAGCCGGAAACCTCTGTCCGCACTTCCAGGAGTTGGTCGGCATCGCCGGATATCAAGAGATCAGCCACCCGCATTTTCACGGATGAATCCGAATCTGTGAGCGTAAACAATTTCCGGCCGTTAATAGTATAACTGAAACCGACCCCTTCGGCGGCTATCGCCAGAGCGGTGGCGTTTCGGGTCAGATGCTGCGCCTCGGTAGCTTCGGATTTTAAAAACTTGCGCCGCGCCGGGGTATTGAAAAACAAGTTTTCCACCTCGATTTTGGTCCCGACCGGCGATGATACCGGTTTGAGACTCTGAACCACACCCCCTTCGATAATAATCTCGGTCCCTGTTTCCGCTTCTCGGGTTTTGGTGGTCAGCGTGGTTTTTGAAATAGAGCCGATAGACGGCAGGGCTTCGCCCCGAAAACCGTAACTTAGAAGATTATCCAGATCCCTGAAATCGCCGATCTTGCTGGTCGCATGGCGCGAGAAGGCGATCTCGACCTGATCGGTCTCAATACCGCAGCCGTTATCGATAATCGTAATACGTTTCGTGCCTGATTTCTCAATAATTATCCCAATCCGGGTAGCGTCGGCGTCAAGAGAATTCTCCACCAGTTCTTTCAGGACATTGGCCGGACGGTCGATAACCTCACCGGCGGCGATTTTATTGATAAGCCGTTCCGGGAGTGGACGAATCCAGCGTTTTTTATTTGTAATTAGATTATTGCTCATCCAGTTTCTCTTTCAGTCTGCTCAATATACGAAACGCTTCTATCGGTCAGATATTGTTTATGTCAATACCCTTCAACTCTTCCTCAACCGGACTTGGCGCCGGGTCAAACAGCGACCGCTGGTTGATACTCTTATGAATTCCCCTGGCCAGTTCGGATTGTGAAAAACGCCCTGATTCCAGAAGACTTAATAATTCCTTTGAACGGTTTATTGTTTTTCTTGGAATACCGGCCAGTCGGGCTACTTCGATACCATAGGAATCGTCGCACCCGCCGGTAATAATCTTATGAAGAAAAACAACCTGATCTTCCCACCGTTTGACGGCGACCTGGCAATTGAATATCCGATCATAGAGCGCGGCCAGACCGGTCAATTCATGATAATGGGTGGCAAAAATCGTTTTGGCCCCGGCTTCTTCTTTAATATATTCAACCACCGACCAGGCAATCGAAAGACCGTCGAATGTGGAAGTTCCCCGTCCGACTTCATCAAGAAGTATTAACGACCTCTCCCCGGCGTTGTGAAGTATATTCGAGGTTTCAATCATCTCCACCAGGAAAGTGGACTGACCGCGGGCAAGATTGTCGATAGCGCCGACCCGCGTAAAAACGCGGTCAATCAAACCTATACGAGCCGAATCGGCCGGAACAAACGAGCCTATCTGGGCCAGAATGACAATCAGCCCGATCTGCCTGAGATAGGTTGATTTGCCGGACATGTTGGGACCGGTCAGAATCATAATCTGCCAGTGATCCGATGACAGGGTCAGGTCATTGGCAATGAAACTTCCCGGCGGGAGTATATCCTCGATTACCGGATGCCGTCCCCCGGAAATCTCAATCTCGCCGGATTCATCAATATCAGGACAGCAATAAAGTTTCTCCACCGCCAGGCCGGCCAGCGAAACGATCAGATCAATTTCGGACAGGTAACCGGCGGCCAGAAGAATATCGGCCATATATTCGGCGGTTTCCTCAACCAGCTCGTTGAACAACCGTTCCTCAAGGGCGAATATTTTCTCCTCGGCGGCCAGGATCAGCTCTTCTTTTTCCTTTAATTCCTGGGTAATGTACCGTTCGGCATTGACCAGCGTCTGCTTGCGTATGTATGTGTCGGGGACTTTATCCTGATGCGTTTTGGTAACTTCGATATAGTACCCAAAAACCTTGTTATACCCTACCTTGAGCGATGGAATACCTGTTTTCTCACGTTCGGAATTTTGAAGTGAGGCAATATACTTCCGGGCCTCGCGGATCGAATCGATCAGCCCATCCAGTTCGGCGGAATAACCACGCCTGAGAACATCACCTTTATTGGCTGTTAACGGAGGTTCATCGACCAGCGCGGTTTGAATCCTTTCCGCGATTGGATTCAAGTCCGGATACGTGGAGGCCATAGCCTTGAAAATATCGGCGTGCAGTTTCCCGATAATGCCAAACAGTTCATGGCCGGTTTGAATGGCATCCTTAAGCGAAGCCGTCTGGCGCGGGTTTATCCTGCGCATACCCAGTTTTCCGGCCAGCCGTTCGGTATCCGGCAGTTTTTTTAGAAGAGACGGCAGTTTTGTGGCGATATCGCGGTTATTATACAATTCCTTCACGCCGGTGCGGCGATAGACAATCGGGCGCAGGGTTTTATACGGCCTGAGAATGCTTTCTTTCAATCTCCGGGCGCCGCCCGGTGTGATGGTACGATTAACGGCGCTGTACAGCGAATTTTTCTCGGTACTATCGGACAGGCTATTTACCAGTTCGAGATTGCGAACGGTGCTGTAATCCAGAAGCATATACTCGTCGGATTCGGCGGCCGCGATTTTGGTCACGTGATCGAGATGGGTGCGGTTGTTCTCCAGAAGATAACGATATATCGCCCCGGCGGCGGTGAGTCCGAGTTTCATTCCGCCAACCCCGAAACCGTCGAGAGTACTGACCTTAAAAAAGCCGCATAATTCCCGGATGGCGGTTTTATAGTCAAAATTCCATTCCTCAAACGGCGTGAGATTGTCATCATCCAGTTTTTTTACGATACCGTCCGTATCGTCATCCTTGTCGGTATGCCGATAGATAATTTCCCGCGGCGCCAGCAGACGTACCGTCTCGATTATTCTGTCATGCGTACTCTCATCGATAAAGAATCGGCCAGTGGAAAGATCAATTACCGCCAGCCCGGTATTTTTGGCGGATGAATAGACAGCGGCCAGGTACAGATTCGTCGTCTCTGCAATGGCTCCGTCAATTGTCGCCGTCCCCGGCGTGAGGATTTCGACGACATCGCGTTTGACAATCCCCTGGGCCTGCCGGGGATCTTCGGTCTGCTCAACAATAACAACCTTTTCTCCGGCCGAAAGAAGCCGGGCCAGGTATTTATCAGCGCTGTGATACGGCACCCCGGCCAGGGGGATTTTTTCACCATTTTGATGACCCCGCGAGGTCAGTGCGATACCGAGAATGGGCGCCGCCTTTACGGCATCGTCGCCGAACATCTCGTAGAAATCACCCATGCGGAAAAACAAAATTTTATCGGGATATTTCGCCTTAATCGCGCTGTACTGACGCATAAGAGGCGTCATGGAGTTTTTCTGCGACGAGGCTGTCTTCATCGCGCGACAACTTGGTAGACTTCTTTTTCGTGGGTTTCAAGGCGGGCCTTGAACGTCATCGCCTGCTTCGAGGATACAAATCGCCCGACATAAACGACGTAGTATTCTTTTTCGGAGATAGTTTTCTTTTTTACTTCAACCGGTTTGCCGTACTGTTTCAGCCGATCTTTCAGGCTGTACGCATTACCCTTGACCGAAAAGACCCCGGCCTGAATGGAATAGACAGTGCCGGTTATATGTTCGGCCTCATAATTGGCCGGTGATTCATTAAGATTGCTGAAACGGTCGATCAGATCATCAAGGCCGACGGCATGAGGGTAGCCCTCTTTCAATATGTTATAGTACAAAATGGCGTCATCAATCCGTCTCTGCTCCAGAGAATAGTACGACAGCATAAAAAGAGAGGGCGCCGCAACCTCGTCAAATTTGCTCCCGGCCAATTCCCGGCAGATATTCTGCGCCTTGATATAATCCTTGTGCATATAGTAAGAGACCGCCCGATCCAGGCGACCTGTGGCCCCGATAAGATTTTCCGGGTTTTCACGAATCAGATTTCGCCTGATTTTGACGCCTTCCTCGTTTTTCTTCAGTTGACCGAGAGCATGGGCGCATAGACGCTGCATGTCGGCGCGATAGCGGCCATCCTCCCAGAACTGCAGATATGCCCGGGCGGTCGATGCCGTTTTTTCAAAATTATCGGCGGCCAGGAAGTACTGCGCCATCCGGTGAATATTATCTTCCAGGTATTCCGGCGACATTTCCGCCTTGAAGGCGGCTTCGAGAAATTGCATGGATTTTTCCCCGTCGGATTCCAGCAACGCCTGAAAATAAAGGATATTGCCGTCGCGATGGGCGGCAGTGGCCTCCGCATCGATTTTTCTTTTCGCCTCGGAGAGCCTTCCCTCTTTTACCAGGTCGAGAATATCAGCCGATACCGGCTTTTATAAAATAAAAACCAGCAATAACAACGAAACGACGATTCGAATCATGACGATCCTGTCCTATCGACAACTAACGGCCCGAAGCAATACCCGGTATGCTTGCGGTTTCGGAGATTTCGTTATCGGGTCGCAAAGACTGTTCAGCGGTATCCCGGCGGTTCTTTACTATTTCCATCAACTCCAATAGTTTTTCCTGATTTCCGGTGGCCAGGTATAATCGGGCCAGTTCCAGAAGGGGAAGACTATAATCGGGGTGGCTGTCGACCGCTTTCTGCAGATGCTCGGCGGCGGTCGAATTCTCGCCTTTTTTCATGTGGTAATCGGCCAGGGCCAGCCGGGCATCGAGATTGGAGGGCGATACCTCCAGTATATCATCACAGACAGCGGAGATATCTCCAAAGCAACCCAGGTCAAAAAGAGCCTTTTTAATCCTGTTCAATACCCGGTAGGATTCGTCGGGAACCACTCTTACCATGTTTCTCCAGGCGGCCACGGCATCCTCAAGGCGGTTTTCCATTATGTAAGAATCTCCCAGGGTAACATAGGCGGGAGCGCAGGCCGGGTCCATACCGATTGCCTCTTTAATTAAAAGCCTGGCTTTGTGGAACGATTTTTTGTCATAAAGCGCCTTGCCCTGGTAATATTTGAATATGGCCAGTCCCTTTTTGGAATGGTCGTGGCCGAGCTTGATAAGCTTTTCCTTGGTAGCGTAAGCCTTGTCCCATTCGCTTGATTTTAATTGGATCTCCAGGAGTTTTTCATAGGCCGGCCGATCATTGGAATCCAGGGCCAGCAATTCCTGCAACGTTGAAGTTGCGGAGGTCAGATCATCAAGATCAAAATAATCCTCGGCAATTGCCCGGAGAATCGACTTCTTGTCGGCCGTCGTTAATCCATGCCTTAAGGTCAGATCGCGGTGCACCTGCAGCGCCTTGTCGGGCTTGCCGTATTTCCTGAGGATTCCGCCGATTCTCAAATAGGCGTCGATATTACTGCTGTCTTCGGCAACCACATCACGAAACCGGCTGAAAGCCCACTCGTCACGCCCGTCGAGAAGCGCCCGAAGGCCTTCAATATAAGCCCTGGGATCTTTTCCCTTTTTTACCTTTTTGTACCGATCGTAATACATGTACATCAGCATCAGGGCTATGACCGCCAGAAGAAATATGATAATTATTGTATCCATCTCCAGCTACCCTCATTCACGCTTTTTGCCGAGCAAATCCTTGGTTTCTTCAATCGGACGGTTCCGCAGAGCGGTCACCTCGGTCACCAGGCCTTTTATCGATTTATTGGCCTCACGCAATTGATTTGAAAGTTTCAGGTAAATCGAAATAAACAAAAGCCACGAAACCATGGCACCCAGTATAAACGACCAGAAAACCACCGTGATAACCGGGACATCCAGCCGTTTGGCCCACATCAGATCGACATCGACCGTCTGATCCGGCCCGCTATTATACAGAGCGAACCCTACAATTACGGCGATAATTATCAGAATCAGAATCGACCGGAAAACCCACATACTTCCTCCTTGGAA
The DNA here is from genome assembly GCA_030642025.1 of Candidatus Zixiibacteriota bacterium. Taxonomy (GTDB): domain Bacteria; phylum Zixibacteria; class MSB-5A5; order GN15; family PGXB01; genus DAOWOO01. Next base: position 6,940 of record DAOWOO010000038.1, read on the forward strand.
GATATTATATATTTCAACTGGACGATAATAACAAAATGCCTCCGGCCGAGTCAACACCAAATCGGCCGTATGTGATTCTATCCATGATTAAATCAATTTATTTCTCTTCCGGGAATTTGAAACCTTGTACAAGATTGGTGAATTCCTGAACATAAACCTCAAAATACCGCCATTCACAGATAAAATGAAACATATAGATTTTGTCGCCCTGTTTGGCAAAAAAGATCGAGCCGCCGTTGAAATCGGTAACCACATCGGCCTTATCTGATTGCGATCCGGCCCGCTGAACCTGAATCGTATATCTCAATTGGGCTGAAATCCGTATTCCCTCGACATCCCCCACCATCAGCTTGGCTCGTTTCCTAAGCTTATAATCACCGAATAAAATGGGAAACTCAGACAGGATGCTTTTCTTCTGCTTTGAATTGAATTTGTCCGATAAAAGCGAGTCAACAAACATATCCAGAGACAATGAAGTGGTATCGATCAGAATCGTTACTTTCGGCACAGTCGTGTAACTGGGGGCGCGAAGGAACTGGGTTGGAGTGTCGTACTGTTTCTTCGTCAATATCAGGCGGATGTTATCCTTGTTCTTTTTTATTTTATATTTCCAGACATCAGGAACGTCCAGTGAGAAATTGTACTTGGCGTCAAGATACACGCCGTCAATGACTTTGCCGGCCTTGTCCTTTTTCTTTGCTCCGGCAACACTAAACACCAGGGCAACCATTATGACGGCAATTAGTATTTTTTTCATATCTTTCCTCCTTGGTTTCCACTAACTATTTATCACTTATACAATTAGTAGTCAAGAAGTATTTAATCATTTCAATAATAGTAATACGGCAAATCAGGAGTAATTCTTGTACCTGTCAAACAGCCGTCCCCACTCGGTCTTTGAGGATTTTCTTATAATGGACCTGCCGATAGTGGGATACCAAAACCAGTCATGATAGATATTACTGGCCATCGGTGCCCAGACAACCAGCGGGGAATGGAGAGCTATTTTTTCAAGGAATCTCAGCGGACCCTTCCGAAGCAGTTGATCGCCCCAGATAACAAATGATTTTTTTGTCTTGAAATGAAAATTAATCTCCGAGATATCCTCGCCAACTATTTCTATTTCATTCATATCCGCCACCCCCAGTCCGCGTTCATGACACATACGCAGGTACGGAATCGACATAGGGTCAAAACCCATCAATTTCGCCGCCACCGCATCAATGGCCACACTATCGGCGGATGCCAGGATTAGATTTTTTGAATAAGGCGTCATGGTGCGCGGCCCGGCACCGTCGCCGGCGACGGTGCCGTCCATTACGGCAAAGATTCTCGGGTGCAGCTCCTTCTGCATCAGCATCAGATCAACCAGGACTTCGTGCATATATTTATGCGCATAATGACGGACCTCTTTTAACAGGCCGCCGAATGAATTTTTGATGGCTCCAGTGGTTGTCGAATGACCGTGTGTCTTGACGGTCGGCAGATGAATTATCTGTTTGCCGATATACAATTTCGGAATTTCAATCCCCTCGGGGAAAATCTCGTTGAGCTTTAAAAGCTTTGACTTGAATTTATAAACCGTCCACTCAACTTTCGGAAGTTCGGTATAAGAAAGGTCGTACTTTTTCAAAACCGGAAGCCAGAGATTATTTTTAGCGCCTTTCTGCGGATTGGTGACT
>DAOWOO010000170.1 GCA_030642025.1 Candidatus Zixiibacteriota bacterium
ACCGGTACTGTTAAACTCAAAGCTGATATCCCAGTCGCCGTTTATTGAAAGCTCATCAAAGTCGTCGCCGCCCTCGCATTCGACCGAGATTGCTGCGTCGATATCAATTTGTCCGTCGGCCGGACAGCTATTGCCACTCCGGGCCAGCTCGTCCATTACAATGTCGGTGAAAGTCTGCACCGAGCTGATGGCAATCTCGCAGGTTGACTGTGATTCGCCGATGGAAACGCCAATGCTGTCATCGGAGATACCGTTCATTGTGAAATCGCCTTCATAGACACCGGCAAGATCAAGTGAGGCGTCATTGGTGAGACTGATTTCATCGGTATCGGCGGTGATATCGGTTACAAAATGCCAGCGGATTTTCATTATCGTGGTCATTTCATCGGGGAACTGCATCGGCCCGGAGTTATCCTCGAAGCGGATCGAGTCGATACCCTCATAGCTGTATGTATTGATCGAACCGCCGCCCAGATCCTCCTCGGCATAGGCATATACATTGAAGATATGCCAGTAATTGACATCATCCCAGGTATAGGAGTATTCAATTGTTGAAAAATCATCCTCGACGACGGCCGCGCCGGCGAATAGTTTGGCCGGGCCCCGCTGACCGGGGATTGAATCGGTCAGGGCCATCGACAGTCCGAGCATCTGACTGCTAAACTCGCCAAATCCCTCGCCGAAAATGCCATCCATCATTTCATAATTGGGATCGTCGAGACTGCCTTCCAGCAGTTCTGGTGAGGTTGAATCCTTGTCGCATCCGGCCAGAAGCGCGAAAACGGCGCCGAAAATGACAATAATGGCCAGGATTGATAGTCTTTTCATAGTACCTCCTTTGAAACTTGTAATTATTATTGCCGAATTTCTCTGCTCCTTATACATATCGGATGAAAGGAGGTAACAATAAACAACAAGATTTTCTTATTTGGATTTTATGGAATTCTTCGGTTCATTTTTGAAAACCCTGTGGGCCGCCGTATGGGCCGATATCCGACCGAGTTCCGTCGTTATCATAAATTTCGGGATGCCCGGCATCGACAGCCGGTGAATTTGGTTGGAGGTGGAAAGTCGAATCATCCGAAAATAGCGGGTCGACCGATAAATTGCCATTGATCTCAGTCTGGTCCCAGATAGCGCGGTAGTTCTCCTCGCGATTGTTCCAGACGATATTATGGGAAAACTCCCATTTGGCCCAATCGCCATAATTCCATATCCCGACACAGGGACAGACCCACTCATCTTTCCAGCCATTTTCGATAATGATATTGTTTATTATCCTGCCCCGGCTTTCGGTTGACCAGGGTGCAATGCCGCAATTGCCGTTATGATACACCAGGTTATTGGCCATATCCATAAAGGCACTGCCGGTGGCGATCATGCCCCATCCGAGATTATCTCTTATGATATTGTTACGCGCAATCACCCATGATGTCCCAAAAGCGCCGATTCCTTTCCAGTAGCGTTATGGTGTTGCGGTATGCCATACAAGAAGCATCCCACGTTACGCCGATACCAACCCCGCGGCCGTCTTTTATCAGGCAGTCGGTTATCACCGCCGAAGCTCCCCGGTACAGGGCGATCCCATCCCACCCATTACCGACTATTTCGCAGTTGAAAATGTACATGTCGGCACCCTCGCGGCCGAATATTCCTCCAATGCCAACTGCCACCGTATCGATACGGTGCGAGTTATCAGCTATGATGATATCGCGGATACAGACTCTTGAGTTGCGGACCACTATGGCCGCATCGGTGGCGTTGGGATCACGGTCGCGCATTCCTCCGGTGACTGTCAGGTTGGCAATCGACGACTGCGGCGAGTCGATGAAAAGTATTCCATAACCGGCATTGGTCACAAGCTTTGTTTCTTTTCTATTCTCGCCGATCAGGTGAAGCGATTTGCCATAGACAAGAAACCCGAAGCTGGCCTCAACCGGGGTCCTGTGTTCGGGGCAGTTGCCGCAGAGCGAGTCGATGAACATTTTTGGAGAAGTCTCGAACACCTTGGGGCCGATCAAGATTGTATCATTATCCATGGCATAGTCGATTACCGCCTGCAGATCTGACCCGCGTGTAATAGTCAGTGTTCTGGCCGATGAAAGATTGAATATCAGCCCTAAAAGTAGTAATACCGGCCAGATGACATAGCTAAAATGTGATTTTCCAGCCATCTGATGAGAAAAATAGCAATGATGTTGACAAAAGCCAAGAGAAAAAATGAGAGAGCCTTTTCAGACCGACCGTCTTCCCAGTCGGTCTGAAGACCAACCGGGCACGAAAACAGGCCGAGCTTATTGCCACATCGTTCAACCGCCATACGATTTTTCTTTCCTCGTGACGACGGGCAATAACTTCGTCATTAATCTAAAAGGGGCATTAAAACAACCCTCTGTAATTACACATAATTAAAAGCAACCAGGTTGCTATATGCCCGCGAGACGCTCGACCTCATCGACCTGCTCGGCGAAAAGCTTCAAAGTCGCCTTGACCGGGTCGGGGGTGGTCATGTCAACCCCGCACTTTTTAAGTTGGTTGATCGGATGGTCATTGCCGCCTGAAGATATAAGCTCGAGGTATTTCCCGACAATCCCTGCCTCACCGGCGATGAATTTTTCCAGTATCGCCTGCGACGCGGCATACGAGGTGGCGTACTGGTACACATAGTAAGTATAATAAAAATGCGGTATCCGCGACCATTTGTATTTGGCATATTCGTCGATAGTCATAGCCGGGCCATAGAATTTGCCGGTTAAGTCCTCCCACAATTTGTTCAGCGTATCAGGGGAGAGCGCCTCGCCTTTTTCAACCATAGTATGGATGTCCAGCTCGAAGTGTCCGTACATCACCTGGTGGAAAAACGTCCCGAGAGTGTTGTTGATATGGCGGTTCAATAAAAACAGTTTCTGTTTCGGGTCGGTTGCTTTTTTCAGCAGATGCTGAAGCATCAGTCCTTCGTTTAATGTTGAGGCTACCTCGGCGACAAAGATAGAGTATTGGTGTTTGGGGAACGGCTGAACCATGTTCGACAGCCAACTGTGCATGGCATGACCCATCTCATGCGCCAGGGTGAACATATTGTCGATAGTATCGTTGTAATTCATCAGCACATACGGGTGTACCGAGTAATTGGGCCAGCTATATGCTCCCGAGCCTTTACCCTCGGTTTCGAACACATCAACCCAGCGCATATCGAATGCCTTTTTGAGAGCTGCGCAATACTTCTCGCCGAGAGGTTTAACCGCTTCAAGTACCTCGGTCACCGCTTCTTCAAAGGGTACCTCGTAATTCTGCTCAGGGAAAAGCGGGTTGTAGATGTCGTAAGGGTAGAGTTCCTTGAGTTTGAGGATTTTCTTCCGCAGGCCAATCCACTTGTGGAACCCGGTCAGGTCGGACTCGGTGGTTTCAATCAGTTGATGATACACCGACACCGAGATATTATGAGCATCGAGTGCCTGATGCAGGACAGATTCAAAATTGCGGGTGCGGGCAAAGAACATGTCGCGGTTAATGGCCGCCGACAGCATGGCGCCAAGAGTGTTGATATGATCTTTGTAAACACCGATGAAGCTATCATTGGCGTCGCACCGGACCCGCTGGCTGGACGATTCCAATATCTTGGAATACCGTTGCTTGGTTAGCTGTATCTCGGAGCCGTCCTCGTCCTTGATGATCGGGTACTTGATGTCGGCGTCATCAAGCATGGTAAAGGCGCTCTCGGCTCCGCGCGCCATCATCGACGATTGCGCCAGTACTTCCTCGACCTCGGCCGAGCGGACATGCTTACGCGAGCGGATCAACTCCTCAATATAGAAATCGTACTCATCGGTTTTCGGGAATTTCGAGGACATATCCCGAAGAGTCGCATCATCGAGTTTCAGAAGTTCCGGCTCGACAAACGCGAAAGCCGCCCCGGCGCTTGATTGAAGCATGGCCGTCCGATCGGTCAGGGCCTGATATTTTGAATTGCGGTTATCCAGATCCTGGTTTAACCGGGCATACTGGTACAGGTTGGCGCAGATCATGGAAAGATCGCTTCTGGTTTTGAAGCAGTCGTACATAATCTGCGGTGAGCTGTTGAGCTTGCCGGTAAATTCCTTGGCCTTTTCGATCAAAGCCTGTGCCTTTTTAAAGTTGGTTTCCCAGTCGTTTTCGGTTTTGTAGATATCGCCGAGATTCCAGGTGTATTTTCCTTCGATATCAGTCCGCTGGGGAATGGTGTTTGATTTTTTTTTGGTCGCGGTGGTCATCGATTATCCTTTATTGATATGTAATTAAAATTACACATAATAAAGCGATTTGAATCTCAAAAATCAAGGCTCGGTTTTGTCATTTTGCCATGAGAACATTTTCAAGATATCGTTTGTTTCCGGGCCGGAATAGATATATCATGGGGCTGAAATTTATATGATAGGAATTATGAACGATCCTTTGTTACATGCGTTTATCCTGTCGCTTCTGCCGATATCGGAGCTTCGCGGCGGAATACCGTACGCGGTGGCAAGCGGTGTATCACTCCCGATAGCCTACCTGTTATGCGTGGCCGCCAATATACTGGTCATCCCGATTGTCTATATATTCCTGGAAACCCTGCATAAGTGGTTTTACGGGATAGGCATGTATCGAAAGGTATTTGATCGGATTGTCGAGCGGAC
>DAOWOO010000189.1 GCA_030642025.1 Candidatus Zixiibacteriota bacterium
AGTACTTCCCTTTTTTGCGTTATTGCTTTATTATACAAACAGAAGGTGAATTGATGACGGACAGAAATAAAAAAAAGAAGGGCCACGCCATCGCCCTGTTCTCCGGCGGGCTGGATTCGGCGCTGGCCATACTTCTGATACTAAAGCAGAATATTGAGGTTACCGCACTTACATTTCTGACTCATTTCGGCAGCGAGATCAAAGATCGTTCCAGCAGCGGCTCAGACCCTTACCCGGTATCGGAAAAATTCGGTTTCAAAATCATACTGGGGCATCTGGGTGAGCGGTTTATAGATATCGTAAAATCTCCCAAATACGGTCATGGGAAAAATATGAATCCATGTGTGGATTGCCATATCCTAATGCTCAAGGAGGCTAGACATTACATGAATCTGGTCGGGGCTGATTTTGTCATTACCGGTGAAGTTATTGGTCAACGACCTAAATCCCAGTTTCGTAACATGCTTCGGGCGGTAGAATGTGACAGCGGCCTTGAAGGATACCTTATCCGCCCGCTCTCGGCCAAACTACTCGATGAAACAATCCCGGAAAAAGAGGGCCTCGTGGATCGTGACAGGTTGGAAGATATCAACGGGCGGTCGCGTAAACGACAGATGGAACTGGCCAATAAATTCGGCCTTGAAGATTACCCGTCACCGGCCGGGGGATGTCTGTTGACGGATCGGTCGTATTCTAACCGGCTTAAAGACCTGTTCGAACATACCGAAAAAGTCGATTTCAACGATCTTAATCTTCTTCGATTCGGAAGGCATTTCCGCCTTGATGAATATACCAAGGTCATTGTCGGCCGACGTGAAGAGGATAACGAAAAAATTATAAAGTATGCCAAAAAAGAACACCTGATGCTCGAAGCCGTCGGAACCGGCTCGCCGATTGTATTGTATATCAGCACACATGGCGAGGATAAGTTGATTGACGCAGCGGCCATCACCGGTCGGTACTGTGACGACAAAGCCAAAGATGAAGTGGAAATCTCCTGTATAAACGAAGGCGATGGTCGAATAATCAAAGTGGCCCCGGCTGATCCTGATCAGTACTCGAAGTACTTAATCAGATAAAAAAATCAGGCTCCCGACTTTCCGATCGGGAGCCTCTCCTTAGTCAATGCAATCGAGCAACTCTACCGCCAAGTAAGCGCTCAGATGCTTTTCTGGCAGACGCGGGTCATTCCCTGCATAAGCAAAGCTTCTGCTGACCATTAAATAGTATATCAAATCTTGTGCCGGAACCGTCCCGACAGCGTTATGCCTTTATATTACAATGGGTTATCATCAACTGCTGGAATTATTGCAATTCGGAAAAGGTCTCTTTTCCGCAGTAATTGCGTCGTCCCACCCCGTTGATGCGCTTGGGCCAAGTCAACCTGTTATACGACAATTGATTAGACCATCGCAAAGTTTGCATAAGAAAACCCCTCTTTATGTGGGAAAAAGAGGGGTTCTCACTTTCCTTGCTGGTCGATGTAATATCGCTTACATACTTACTTCAACAACATCATCTTTTTGGTTTCAACGCGATCGCCGGCGCTGATTTTATAAAAATAAACACCGGTTGCTACCGGACCGCCGGAATAATCCGTCCCATTCCACTCCACCGACTGAAAGCCGGCTTCCATATATTCGTCCTTGAGAGTTACCACACTCTGTCCCAAAACATTAAACACATCCAGCCTGACATGAGCCGGATTCGGCAGATCAAAATTGATCATTGTCGCCGGGTTAAACGGATTGGGATAATTCTGGTGAAGCGCAAAAGTTGTGGGCACGTTCGGACCGGTATTGCCGAACTCTACCGTTATGCCCTCAAACTCCGGCGTAGTGGTAATAAGCTCCGAGCTTTCGGAACTCTGATAGACGAACAGCATCTCGTGATTGGGAGACTCCGTTGTCGTCGGTGTTATCTCAACCGCTTCCAGTTCGGGATCAATAACATCGAATACCAGATTAGCGATGACGCCGCTTCCCGGATTGAGATCGGTTTTCTCACCGAAAACCATCGGTATGAAAGCCAGGATGACCGTATTCTGGCCTTCCAGAATCCGGGCCACCGTCAGATCGAAGTTCTCCGAGCGAGTTCCCTCAAAAGAGACTTCTCTCAGAACAACCCCATCCGAATACTTCAGCGGCAGTTCCATACCCGTCATGGCAACCGAATTCTCCAGTTCGATCGGAACGATTATCTGGTTCTCGCTTATCTGCGCCTCGGAAACGGCAATCTTGCCTACATTCGCGGCATACACTGACGAGAACAGGAAGACCACCAGGACGACTACGATGATGTTATAACGTTTCATAAGCACTCACCCCCCGTTACGGGTTAAAGATTCGCTTTGTGTTGCCCATTAGCGAAAACGGTCCTTGTTAAACGGACAACTGTTTTCCTATTCCGCAATACGCTATAGTCACTCAACCTTGTTGTGTGAGGCAAAGGAACGATGTGAGGATCACATTTACCACTCATAATAATAATACGATGAGTCTTACATATTGTCAAGATATATTTTACATCTGATATCGTCGAAACAAACCGGACTGATATTCGCCATGTTTAACGCATTCGGAATTATTACAACTCCGGTTTAAACCTCTTACGGCACATCCTCCTGTTTACCTGTACTTCATTATATATAACCATGTAATTACCGAAAGTTCCGAACTGCAACGAAAACATTCCAGATTGTCTCCGAAAATTCGGAATATTTTTCCGTTGTTTATAAATAAGACACCCTCAAAGTGCAGGAATATATTTGTCTTGACACTGTTATGTCAAGCAAATAGTTTATCGTTTATATATTTCTAATACTGTTTCCTTCAGGAGGAATTGTGTCCGACACCAAAGAAAAGAATAATGCCGCTTTCAGGCCGTATGTATCAGCTGGCGAACAGATAGCCGAAGTTACCGTCAAGGCGATTATACTGGGATCGATTCTGTCGGTTGTCTTCGGGGTGGCCAACGCTTATATTGGCGTCAAATACGGCATGACCGTATCGGCCTCGCTTCCGGCGGCGGTTATCTCCATGGCTGTTCTCCGCGGCCTGTTTAAAAAAGTCACCGTTCTTGAAAACAACATAGTTCAGACAATCGGTTCGGCCGGTGAATCACTGGCGGCCGGCATAATTTTCACTATCCCCGCTTTCTTTATCTGGGCGGCCAACGCGCAACTCGCGGCCCAGGGGTATGAACACGAAATCTCTAAAATGCAAATTTTCTGGTTGTCGATGCTCGGCGGGGGGCTGGGCATACTTCTGATGATACCGCTAAGAAAATACCTGGTGGAAAAAGAGCACGGCAAATTGAAATTCCCCGAGGGAACCGCCTGCGCTGAGATTATTATCGCGGGGGATGAGGGCGGCAAAAAGGCCAGGACGGTTTTTGCGGGAATCGGACTGGGCGCACTTTATAAACTCTTATTCTATACCGGCCGGCTCTGGTCCGAATCACCAACCTACAATTTCAAAAAGCTCCTCAAAGGCGGCACTATCGGTATTGACGCCACCCCGGTACTTGTGGGAGTGGGTTATATAATCGGTCCGCGAATTGCGGCTCTGATGCTTTCCGGCGCGGTGCTGGGGTATCTTGGAATTGCGCCGCTATTATCTTTTATCGGCGACCAGATACCCGGAGTGATAGTCTCTCCCGGCACAATGCCGCTGAGCGATATGGACCCGGGACAACTTCGAAATTTCTTTATAAAATATCTCGGGGTCGGGGCCGTGGCGGTGGGCGGTTTTGTCTCACTGGCCAAATCAATACCGGTCATTACCCATTCCATTATGTTGGGTGTTCGTGAAATAGTAAAGGGCAAAGTCCCGGAGAAAGATATCCCAAGGACTGATCGTGATCTGCCGATGTCATTCGTGCTGATCGGTTCAATTCTCATTATAATCGCTATATGGGCATTACCGGGAACTGAGCTTCACTTTTTAGGCGCCTTACTGGCGGTTATTTTCGGATTCTTCTTTGTGGTGGTGGCGGCGCGGATTGTCGGAATTGTCGGTTCATCATCGTCGCCGGTATCAGGAATGACCATTGCCACCCTCCTGGTAACCTGTATGGTGCTTCTGGCCTTTGGTGTCAGCGGCGTCAAGGGTATGGTGACAGCGATGTCGGTTGGCGCGGTGGTATGTATCGCCGTCTGCATGTCGGGCGATATTGCCCAGGATCTTAAGACCGGTTATTTATTAGGCGCCACACCGAAGAAAATGCAATTAACCGAGTTTATCGGTCTGTTGTTCCCGGCCGCCGCAATGGGCTTCACATTATATATTCTGGGCGAAACTTTCGGTTTCGTGGTAAGCCCGGAACA
>DAOWOO010000243.1 GCA_030642025.1 Candidatus Zixiibacteriota bacterium
CTGGTTGTTGCCTTTGAAGGACTACAATCCCAGTCAATCGCCACTTTGATCCTGAGAATCGGAATAATGTGGTATTTATCCCTGGCTATTGGGTTTGTTTCGGATTACGTTCGCCATTCCGAGATCCGGCTATTGAAGCTCTTTAACACCCTCAATCAGCGCACCGCCGAGTTGGAAAAAACACAGGCAAACCTTGAAATGATATATGAAAACTCCCGTGTTCTGGCCGCGATTCTTGATGTCGATGGGGTTACCAAAGAAGTAATGCGCATAATTGGGGATCTGCTGGCATACCCGGCCAGCGCACTTTTACTGGTTGGTCCGGGCGGTAATCCGATCTACCGCGGACGCAATATCAGCGGGCATTCCAATTTCCATCTTAAGGCCACCGATGGCAAACAGAGCGAATTGATAAGACGGGTCGCACAGCAGACGGAACCGGTGACCGTGGTTGATGTATCCGGACGAAAGGACTATAAACCGCTACGTCCAACAACCAAGTCAATAATGCTGGTTCCAATGATTGCTCATGGTAAGATAATCGGTGTCCTCATGGCTGAGTCGCCCCAGCAGGGCTTTTTTACAGGGAAAGATGAAAAGATGCTTTCGGTGGTTGCCCGATCGGCGGCGCTGGCTATCGACAATGCCATGCTGCATCGGAAAATGGAGGAATTAACCATTACCGATGAGTTGACAGGCATATACAATTATCGGTATTTTGCACGAAAACTAAAAGAAGAACAACGCCGGGCGGAAAGATACGGTTTACCGCTCTCTCTTATTATGCTTGATGTGGACTGGTTTAAAAAATTCAATGACACCTATGGTCATGAAGTCGGTAATATAGTATTGAAAGGGATAACCGGGGTTATTAAGAAATGTATCCGCGATGTGGATATTCTTGCCCGTTACGGCGGTGAGGAATTTGTGGTTCTGTTGCCGCAGACGCCCAAGGTTGAGGTGACTCGAATAGGAGAACGTATCAGACAGCAGATAGAAGCGGCCACTTTCGGCGGAGGCAATAGTATACCTGATCTGAAAGTAACCGTGTCGGTCGGAGTAACCTCGTTTCCTGAAAACGCCAAACCGCATGATGAACTTCTGGTTACTGCCGACCAGGCTCTCTATCGGGCCAAGGACGGCGGGAAAAACCTTGTGTGTGTGATATAAGATATGATTGATAAAATCGGACAACTTTTTATTACCGGTTTCGAAGGTGAAACCCCCTCGGAAGATTTTCTGAAGTTTTTCACCTCCGAAAAAATCGGCGGCCTGGTGCTTTTCGAGGAGCAGTGCAACCCCCACAGCCGGGCGGAAAACACAATCAGGAAGCTTTCAATCAATTCAGAGATTCTCCCGATTGTCGCAGTTGATCAGGAGGGTGGAAGAATATGCCGATTCAAAGGCGCTCCGGCCGAATTTGGAGATGCCTCAGAATACGGCAAAAATAACAACCTCGAGCTCTATAGTGAGCAGTTCAGTCGAGCGACATACTATCTGCAGTCTCTGGGAATAAACCTTCTTTTCGGACCGGTAGCCGATCTGCAGCTAGGCCATGACAATACCTGCCTGGAGGGCCGCACTTTTGGCAGTAACCCGGCCAGGGTAATACCATTTATCGAACGAACCATCAAAATCGCCCATAAGGTCGGCCTGTTGACATGTGTAAAGCATTTCCCCGGTTTCGGAGCGGCATCAGTTGATCCCCACAAAGAGCTTTCACGAGCCGGATATAATTATCAGACCTTTATCAACCGTGAGGCGTTAACATTCCAGGCGGCTCTTGAGTTCGGAAGCGACATGGTAATGACCACACATCTGCTGGTTCCCGATATTGACTCCAAACCGGCGACAATATCCAAAGTGGTGGTCGAGATTCTGCTCCGTGGCACCCTGGCCTTTGACGGTCTGGTAATAACCGATGATCTGACCATGCTCGGTGCCGGGCGGCTGGGCGGTTACGGAGAACGGGCGCTCAGGGCATTTAAGGCCGGACATGATTTGCTTCTTTTTGGCCGTGATTACCGGGCCGCCGGAGAAGCGCTGGAATATTTCCGGAAAGCTTATGAAAAGGGGCAGGTTAACGAAGAAAGACTGCGAACCTCATTGGAGAGAGTGTCCGGCATCAAGTCCAAACTGGCTGTGTCGGCCCTGTAATTATGGCGGTTGATATTGTCAGACGAAAAACACTAAACGCGGGCGGGCTTAACGCGGGGACATCCGCCGACGGCCTTGATCTGGCCGCTGTTTCGATTGCACGTAAGGCGGGGAAGTTTAAAATCAGCCTCAAAATGGGCAGGACCGTCCCATATCCGAAGCCGCTTGCCATATCTGTTCGAAAAGCGGTCACACAGGGGATAGACACCATCGACGAGTTTATCATTCTGGACCGAAAACTCGGACAGTTCTACGGCGAGCAGGCGAAAATATTTTGCCGTACTCTCAAGCAGAAAGGCTTCAAAACAAATATAGTGGCATCACACGGTCAGACAATCAGACATCTGCCGGGTAGAGTGCGATTCGGAGGAAAAAGCGAGAGCGGAACCCTGCAGGCAGGGCATCCGGAAACAATTGCCGCCTTAACCGGCGTATTAACCGTGGCTGATTTCCGTCAGGCCGATATCGGCTCCGGCGGCGAGGGCGCCCCGATAACCTCTGGGCCAATGTGGCACCTGTTCTCAGACAAAAAAGAAAGCCGGCTCCTGGTCAATATCGGAGGTATTGCCAATTATTTCTATTTTCCGGGGGGAAAACCGGTTGACTTAATCGAAGCGGGCGATTGCGGTCCCGGAAACAGTCTTCTGGATATTATTGCCGGGCGATTTTTCAGACGCAAATATGACCGCGACGGCTATGTGGCGTCACGCGGGCAAATATCCCAACGCCTGCTGAGCATACTTATGTCGGATAATTATCTCAAGGGTAAGTATGGCCCGTCAACCGGCCGTGAACGGTTTGGCGAGAAGTTCGTCAATGGGCTGGTGCATAACGCCCGAAAACTGAAGCTGAATAAATATGATATAATGGCAACCGCCGCCGAATTGACAGCGGTATCGATCGCGGCAAAAATCAGTAGAATAATAAAAGACGACAAAATCACTTCCATTTACACTTTTGGCGGCGGCGCGCGTAATAAATTCTTAATAAAGCGCCTTAGGAAAAATCTGCCGGGAACGGAATTGATTTCGGTTGACACCATAGGTTATAATGCAGATTATTTGGAAGCCGCCTGTTACGCGATCATGGGAGCCATGACAATATGGTCGCTGCCTGTAAATCCGAAGCATGTAACCGGGGCGCATAGCAAGGTAATCGCCGGGAGAATTATTCAATCACCGGCAGGATAGGAATATGAAAAAGCTGTCGCAGCCGTATTTAAGCAAGGCAATTCATTATTTTGCCTGTATTGGCACAATAGCCCTGTTAATAATCATTGTCTGGGGATGCGCCGTTCCTGGCCTGAAAGAAGGCTCCGAGGGTACTTACATGCGCCTGCCGTTTGTGCGGGTATTCCTTGACGGCGGCAGGCCGGAATATACGGTCGACAGCAAGGGTTCATTCTCGGTTGAGTGTATCCGCGGTGATAAAAGCATGGTGTACTATTCAACCCGGGCCGTGATGGTTCGGCAGAATCAGGGGAACCTTACAGTCTGGCTGGGTAAAAACAGACTCGACGGTGAATATGACGAGGTGCTTTTCACACCTCGTTCGGAAAAACATTTTCTCAGTTTCGGCGGCCGCCGCTATCGC
>DAOWOO010000121.1 GCA_030642025.1 Candidatus Zixiibacteriota bacterium
ACGGTTTCAAATACCGATTCCGTGAATCCGGTTCCGGCGTAAGCATGAAGATTTATCCATTCGCCGAACTTGTTTTTATAGTCGATCCACAAAGAATCGCTCACTTCCGGTTTTTCCCTTCCGCCGCCCCGTTCAAACGAGTAAGTCAGAAGCGCCTGGGATTGTCCGCCGAGATTTATTAACTGGGTAACGATGGTATCACCATAGCCGTCGAGATTCAGGGAATACGGCGAGGACGGAGGATTCAGACCTGAAGTGGAAATGGTCGCTCCGATATTTGTTATCCAGCGTTCCGTGTACAGGCTATCATCCGGGAATATGTCAGACCATGGAAAAGCGCCCGGAATACCGGCTGATATTGATACCAGAGTAGCCGAGGCAAAGGCTGACGGATCACTTTCGGAATAAGCCCTGACTACTACCGTATCGACTTCCTCCTCCGGCGCTCCGGCCGGAATCGCCACCTTGACGATAATCTGTCCCGAATCGCTGGCCGGGATTATTGAAGTTGAGGTTATTTGTGTCTGTCCGGTCGATTCAAAAAAGGCGACATCCCAGTCACCCCCCAGGTCGGTAAGATAGTATGTATCGTCCAATTGTCCCCGATTGTGTATCCAAAGCCGGTACTGGACTGAATCTCCCGCCGGACCAAGCTGGTTTTGATTTACGGGACTAACAAAAACGCTATAATCAGACGGCGGACCAATATATATGTTATCGACAAACCAGTCGTCGTACTGTCCGGTCGTAGCTATATTGCGGATACGCAGGCGAAAACTGGTATGGTAGGCATCGGGCGGAAGGGTGTACTGTATCGTCTCGTACTCGGTCATATCCTCACCGGAGCCGAGATGCTGCCGAATAAGCACCCATTCCCCGGCGTTATTGAAATACTCTATGAACAGATCATCGTTATTTTCCGGTGAATCACCGGCGCCGGTGCGCTGGTAAAAATAGCGTACATATATATCGGACTGTCCTTCAAGGTCTATGGCCTGGGACATCAACGTATCCCGCCCGTTGGGATAACCATTGAAGTCGGCGCTGTACGGCGACGACGGTTCTTCAAGCCCCACACCATTGACAATAACGCCGGATGTCAGTATCCAGTTGTCCGGATTTAAGGTCGTATTCGGGAAAGTATCGATAAAGGGTACTTCCAGCGGTTGTCCCAGAGATATTGACTTTAAAATTGATGTGGCCGTGTAAGCGTCATTACCGCTGGAGGTCGCTGTTATCTGACCGAGATCGAAATCGCCGTAGGAACTTACCGGTATAATGACCCGTGAATAGAAATTGAATGTCTGATCGGAAAGTAAAACGGATGTTGCGGTTATTTCTTCTATCTGTGTTTCATCCCAGATGGTGGTCGGCCAGGCTCCACCGGTGATCTGAAGCGAATAGCTGTCATCATAGACACCGTCGTTGACGACGGCCATGGCATACCAGAGGGTGTCATCAACCGTGCCGACGGCCGAATCCAACTCAGGTTCAATTGATACGGCATAGTCAATAACATGGAACGAGAATGTTTCGGTGGTGTCGGGAATACCCTGATCGGCGGCAGCATAAAGATAGTAATCTATCTCAGTTCCGGGTGACTGCGCCGGTATGTAGCCGTGATATTCATCGGGTGCGGGACCGCCGGTTGAAACCAGAGTGTCCTCATACCAGACGGAAGCTATCTGATAGTGCAATAACAGCGAGTCGGCTATGAGATTGCCGGTACCGGTAATAATTGTGCAGATGACCTCATAGTCAACCAGTGTATCGCGGGTGTCTTCAAGAGGTGTGTGCGCTATATTGACCCCCGCGTAAGGATCGTAGCCATCGAGGATGGTGGTGCTGGTATTGTCCGGGTCGAGCCAGTCTCTGAGCCGGGTTGAAGGTGAACCGTTACCTTCCCAGGAACGCCAGACTTTTCCATACCAGTCAGACGTAATACTGGTGCATGAGGCGTACCCGCCGTGAAGTTGTCCCACGATCCGTTTGTTCTGATCAAACAGGGGAGAGCCTGATGAGCCGCCCTCGGTGGTTCCGTCCTCCCAGTTTCCGATTCGCCAGTGGGAATAACTATCATTGGTTGCCGTAGATAGGTACTCGGTTGATGTAACGGCGTCATAATCGAAAGATATTTTCTTGATATCACCGCTGGGATGATGAATGGCGGTTGACTGGGTGGAGGCGATATTTTCCGCCGACCAGCCGGGAAAATACACATTATATGAATCCGGCGGAGCCTCGGTTAGAAACAGAAGCGCAAAGTCGGATGTTGAGGAATTTGCCAATTTGGTGCAACCCTGAACCGTCATCCAGGTCGGACCGTCCTGGTTGGCACATCCGGGACTTTCATAATTGAACATGAATATCCAGGTGGCTTCACCACCGAGACAATGATTGGCGGTCAGAAACAGTGGTGTTTCATCCTGGCGGACATTATTGATCATCGAGCCGGAACACCAGCGCGTTCCACCGGATGTCAGCACCATGGCCACCCCGCGAATCTGATCGCGCCAGGGATCGCCCTCGGGGCAATTGACATTATTGTTGCAGAAGCCGGCGTCGCCGTACCCTTTATCGTTTTTAAGTTCATCGAAGTCAAACATGTTTCGATATGCATGTACCACCCGGGAGATCGAAATTTCGCCGGGGAAATCGACCTCGGGAGGTTCATAGTATTCCAGTATGGTCACATCGCCTTTGACCAGCCCGGTAGCGAATTGACCGTGATCTTTGTTATTGCGATGAGTAAACGCTCCCAGCACAAACGAACCGTCCTCATTGTAAAGATGCAGTTTCGCTCCCTCGGGAAGCCGGTAACGATCATACAGCAGGTTTATTGAATATGCTCCGGGCGAGGTGATTTTCAACCGCCACAGCCGTCCGCCGTCGAACAGGGTTTCCCAGGTGCCGGAATTGCCGAGGTTATATGATACATCGGTTGGCGCTCCGAATCGGAATGGTAGTCCCATCTCCTCTTCGATCTCATCCTCAGCCAGATAGGCCTGGATATCGATATCGGGCATCCGTATCGCCTGTATATCGGCTTTATCGGCAAGAAGAAGGCTGGTGAAACTTTTCGGCGGTTCACCGGTGGCAATCTGCGCCGAGGAAATGCCGCAAAATACCGTCAATAATGGGGCCAAAAATCCAATAATATGTGCTGTTTTCATTTATACCCTGTGTTTATCCCAACTATCCCTATGGGATTCCAATATTTATGTTTATCCTATTGTTATCGGTAATTCTGCCTTTGTCTTGCCTTCGTTTTTCCTCGCGGGGTAGTTTCACAACCCCGTCGGGCATGAAAATATCTACCTTAATCCGGTCTATTTAACACCTTCGCAATTCGGGTCCGGTCCCGGGGGTTGGGCATATATGTATGCAATCAGGTAGAGAATGTCGGCCAGATTTATCGGGTCGATACCATCAACATTTCCGGAAATTTCCGGCTCCGGAGCCGGTCCCGGGGGATCGCTGTAAACATAGGCAATCAGCAACAGAATATCGGCGAGATTTATCAGGCCATCATCATTAGGGTCGCCGCAGGTGTATGCCGTGGCGGTACCTACATAAACCTCGACCGCATCCGAAAAATCACTCCACTGGTTTTGGCCATCTTTGGCCCGGGCCTTATAGTAATATATACCTTCAGTCTGGTCTGTAATAGTATACGAAGTGTCAGTCAATGATGATGAAATAACCGTTTCGATTCCGTATTGACTAACCGGGTATATATCATCCACGTAAAAGCCTTCCTCGAATTCATAACTATCAGTCTGCATCAGGAATCGAAAATAAACATTTTGCCCGACATAATCGTCCAGGGCAAACAGACCTTCAACCCAATCGCCCGATTGGCCGGTTATACCATGACCCCGGTTGTTGCCGTATGGGTCGGTTTCAGTGGTGATATTGCCTTCCAATGGGGTGAAATTGAGACCGTCGGTGGATATTTCGGCGTAAGCATAATCCCAGTCGATTTCAAGATCATACCAGGTCCATATCTTGAAAGTGTCATTTGGTTGCACGGAATATGTCAGCCGAGTCTGAATCGTATTGAACAGATTATTGCCGGTTGAGGAATAGAAGCTGGTCGGGTCGGAATGGCGTCTTGATGATGAAAGGGTGAATCCGTTGCTCGCCCAGTTGTTGTAGGTTGTCGCAGGATCGGCGGCAATCTGAAAATCCTGCATCTCCATCAACTCATAGAGCACGGCCGGATTATCGCTGTCGTCGTGCGTCCAGACAACCCGGTATGATTCGTGATCAACGGTATCGGGCATTACCAATGCCGGCGGTGACGGAACCCGGAGGGTGTAAATATTTTCGACCACTCGGGCCATGAAAAGATTGGGTTCGAGATTTTCTGAAATCAATTCGGGAATGCGGCTGGCCGGCGGCCAGAAATTGTCGCTGTAACTCCCGACCTCCATCGTCATCGAGAAATTTTTATTTTTTAAAGTCTGCTCACCATATCCCCAGTCATCGGAGCCGCCGTTTACCGGGTAAAGTGTCCAGCCCGGGCCGGGAGCATATCCATTAAAAGAATTAACGGTATCGCCAATCTCTGAAAAAATGTCATTATCCGGCGAATAGATACCTACTTTATAACCGTATGGCCAGATAAGCAAGTTGGAATAGGAATGGTAATACAGAGTTATCACAAATTCATGAGCGGTTATAAAATCGCGCATGGCCTGAGTCTCCGGCTCGGAGAAAGGGCCGGTACCTCGGAATGTCTCACTGCTGCCATCCGGTGATGATCCCTGGTCGTCATACCCCCATAAATAGCCATAGTTGCGATTAAGATCGACCCCCATGGTGCCATCGCCGTTGTCCCGGCGGTTTTTGCGCCACATTCCGCCGCCGCTTGGTTCCAGTACCTGGTTGTGATAATAGCCATCCGGGTTGACAACCACCACAAACCAGAGTTCGCGGCTATCGATCAAATCGGTCGCTTCCGGGTCAGAACCGTAATTGTCGGTGAGGTAATCCATGAAATAGAAGAGGACTTCGGGAGTAATGACCTCTCTGGCGTGGATAGCGGATGTATAAAGCACTTCAGGTTCGTCTTCATTGAGTGCTGGGTTATCGGATATTTTAACCGCCCAGATATCCCGGCCCTCGATAGTCTGCCCGATACTTTCCTTGGGAGACATTATATCGGGATGGTCGGCAATCATGGCGTCGAGATAGGCGATAACCTCGTCAAGAGTCTTGTATGCGCCCATCAATTTATCAGGTTGCCTCGATCTTAGAAATGCGGACAGATCCGGGTAAATTATCTCGGTACGAAAGCCGGAATCACCAATTTGCTGTAATTTTTCAGCGTTTGTGATTATTTCGAC
>DAOWOO010000305.1 GCA_030642025.1 Candidatus Zixiibacteriota bacterium
GGGGCGGGGTGAAATTCCCCGACCGGCGGTGACAGGCCGCGAGCTGAGAGAACTCGGTAGAACCGGTGAAATTCCGGTCCCGACGGTATAGTCCGGATGGGAGAAGGATTTGAACGGCAATGGCTGTATTGTATTCGCTATATTAGTCGTATCCGGTTCTGTACGCCCCGATAGAATTCGGGGATTTTTTATGCGCGGTATAGAAGACCGAAAGTTCATGCAGACAACTTTCGACCTGGCTGAAAAGGCCCGGGGGAAGACTTCTCCCAATCCGATGGTCGGGGCGATTATTGTCAAAAGCAACAGGATTATAGGACAGGGCTATCATAAAAAAGCCGGTAACCCCCACGCCGAGATTAAGGCCCTGGAAGATGCCGGCAATGCCGCTAAAGATGCAACCTTGTATGTCAACCTGGAACCGTGCTGTCACCGGGGACGCACCAAACCGTGTGCGCCGGAAATTATCAAAGCCGGGATCAGGCGGGTTGTCTATGCCGTAAAAGATCCCAATCCCCTGGTTAACGGCAAAGGTGCGGCCATGCTTCGCCGGGCAGGTATAGTAGTTAAATCAGGTGTTCTCAGCCGGGAAGCCCGGCGCCTTAATGAGGTTTATCTTAAGTACATCAGAACCGGACGCCCGTATGTGATTCTAAAATCAGCCCAGTCGCTTGACGGCCGCCTCGCAACATCTTCGGGAGACTCGCGGTGGATTTCCTGCCGTGAAGCGCGCAAGTTTGCCCACCGGTTTCGGGCCGAGTCGGATGCGGTTGTTATCGGCTCCGGAACCGCCAAGACTGATAATCCCAAACTTACCGTACGTCTGTTTAAGGGGAAAACCCCGTATAGAATAGTCATATCCGATCATCCGGCATTCTTGAAAAAATTCGATCTGGTTAAAAAGAACGATGACACCCGGACAATCGTGGCTACATCGAAAACAGGTGCGGCAACGCTCAGCGAAAAAAACCTGATAATCTGGAGCATCAAAAAAGGCCGGCATGGTCTGTCACTTGAAGATTTTCTGGACAAAGCCGGACGGTTCGGGATTACTTCGCTATTAATCGAGGGCGGAGGAACGCTGGCGACATCATTCATAAGAGCCGGACTGATTGATAAACACCATATAATTATAGCGCCTCTGATTCTCGGCCGGGGCGTCGATACAGTCGGCGACCTTAACATTAGGACAGTGGCTGAAGCTCTGAAATTCAAAGAATATTCGTTTTCACAATGTGGATCGGATATTCTTTTCACCGGCTACCCGGAGTATAAATAATGTTTACCGGTTTGATTGAAACGATTGGGACGATTTCAGATATCCGTAAAAGCGGCAATTACAGGCATTTATCAATTAAACCGGAAGAACCATTTGAAAATGCTGTTATGGGTGAGTCAATTGCCGTCGATGGCTGCTGTCTTACGGTTACCCGGTTTGATAAAACAAGTATCACACTGGAGGCATCACAGGAGACACTGGCGTCGACTATTGTCGGACAGTACAGGGAATACGATACGGTTAACCTTGAGCGCGCCCTTCTGCCCACCAGCCGCCTGGGTGGACACCTGGTTACCGGACATGTGGACACAATCGGCAAAATCGCCCGGTTAAAACGGACTGGTAATTCGCTGGAAGCAACGGTTCAATATCCCAGGGAATACGAAACCTTTCTTGTGGCCAGGGGATCGATAACGATAAACGGTATCAGCCTGACAATAACTGATCTCAGGGCGAATGCTTTCGGTGTCAATCTGATCCCGCATACTCAGGCGGTCACATCAATAGATAACTGGAAAAAAGACAATAAGGTAAATCTGGAGTTTGACATAATCGGCAAGTATATTGTCAGACTTCATAATACAGGATCAAATACCGGCCTTACTCTGAAAAAGATGTTTGAGAGCGGCTGGTAATAAGCTGGTGGTACTACTATGAGTGAGTTTAATAAAATATCGGACGCTATCGAAGATATCCGGGATGGGAAGATTGTAATCGTCGTCGATGATGAAGACCGTGAAAATGAGGGTGATTTCATCATGGCGGCGGAAAAGGTGACCCCCGAGGCAATAAACCTTATGGCTACCCATGGCCGGGGGCTGATTTGTGCCGCTCTGACAAAAGAGCGGCTGGATGAGTTACAGCTTCATCCGATGGTGCCGACCAACACGTCAAAATACGGCACCCGTTTCACGGTTTCGGTTGACGCCACAAAAAACACCACAACCGGAATATCCGCATCGGATCGTGCTATAACTGTCAGGGTGCTGGCCGACACCGATTCAAAGCCGGATGATTTACGCCGTCCCGGACATATTTTCCCGATCCAGGCAGTAATCGGCGGCGTGCTTCGCCGGGCCGGGCATACCGAAACGGCTGTCGATCTATGCCGTTTGGCCGGGCTCCGGCCGGTCGGCGTGCTCTGCGAGATAATGGACGACGATGGTAGCATGGCGCGGGTTCCCAAGCTTCAGGAACTCGCCAAAAAGTTTGACATGAAGCTGGTTACGGTTAAAGATTTAATTGAATTCAGGGGCCGTACGGAAAAGCACGTCATAAAGTTAACAGAGGTCAACTTTCCCAATAAATACGGACAATTCCGTTTGCATCTTTATACCAGCGATGTTGACGATAAGAGCCACCTGGCCCTGGTCAAAGGTGATGTAAAGGGGAAAGAGGATGTTCTGGTGCGTGTGCACTCAGAGTGTCTGACCGGTGATGTTTTCGGATCGGCCCGTTGTGACTGTGGCGACCAGTTGGCTTCAGCCTTAAGGATGATCGAAAAAGAAAGTCTGGGCGTACTTCTGTATATGCGTCAGGAGGGGCGCGGAATTGGGTTAACCAACAAGATACTTGCCTATAAACTGCAGGATAACGGGCGCGACACGGTCGAGGCCAATCAGGAGTTGGGCTTTGCCCCGGATTTGCGCGATTATGGAATCGGTGCGCAAATATTGGCCGACCTGGGACTGAGCAGTATCAGGTTGATTACAAACAATCCCAGGAAGATTGTCGGGCTTGAGGGCCACGGTCTAAAGGTCTCCGACCGGGTTCCGATTCAGTGCGAAGTAACCGAATATAATAAAGATTATCTGCGAACCAAACGTGACAAAATGGGGCATTTATTGACCAAAGCCATATAGGTGAAATTATGAATTACAAGGAAATTGCAGGAACGCTTGATGCGTCAGGA
>DAOWOO010000414.1 GCA_030642025.1 Candidatus Zixiibacteriota bacterium
CTTGATCGGGGAGGTATCAATTCGTAATGTATCTTCGGGGTTTTCGGGATTAATAATAGCCCTAAAGGTGTAACATGCTTCCCAGGGTTGTTCCACCAGTATCAACCTGTTAAAAGGGGTGGCCGGTGCGGCAATATCCCATTCGATCTTATTATATTGGCCGTCGGGTGCTGTCTCAAAAACATCAATGTTATCTGCCCCGGTCCGGACAAATATCCTATCTTCCGTAATACTGCTGTATGTAAGCCGCTGGCCAAGGCCGAAGATCGGGACAGTGTCAAATAGAATATAGTTTTCATTGTATGACCCGGCCGGATTGGGCGGTCCCCCAAACTGTCCATTGGCCGAGATTCTGGTTTGACCGCTGGAATTGGTCACTTTGCGATTGGCGGTGGGGGAATCACCCGGACTATAGAATCCCCAGAAACGCCAGCCATGATACTGGTATCCGTCGTTATACAGTTTGAGAAAATAGGCATATCTTCTGACGGCCGACTCAAACGGATAGGCATCAAGAGTATCGCCGCTTACATAGATTCGCCGGACAGTGCCGTAATATATGTCGGTAATGGCGACAACAGCGTCATAAACCGATTCATACGGTTCGATTTTTTTGGGTTGCCCGGCGATATTAACCCATAACTGACGGGATGAGGAATCAATGTCATAAAAATACCTCTGGCCGGATTCATCAATTGAAAACAAATTGTCGGAATACAGTTCCATAGAAAAAAGCTCTTTGCCATCATCCTCCTCATTGATAAATTGCAGAATTTGCTCGGAGTAGGTCGTATTAGATATCTCGGGATTATTGGAACATCCCGATATTACAGTCGCTAAGGCAGCCACGGCTATATATAGAACAATTCTCTTCATCACTATTACTTCTTACGTTTATACTTCAGTTCTGTTTTAAGCTTTTTGATTTCATCCCTGAGAGCCGCAGCCGATTCAAATTCAAGATTTTGCGCCGCTTTTTTCATAGCTTTTAGAAGAAATGCTATTTGATCTTCGGCGGTCATCTCGACAAAGTAATCCGGCTTTTCAAACTCTTCTTTCTCTTCGGTTTTGGAATCGGCAAAGCGGGTGGCCTTGAGAATTTCATCACGGGTCTTGAATATAGTCTCAGGGTTGATATTATGCTCCCGGTTGTATTCTAATTGCCTGACCCGGCGGCGGTCGGTTTCGTCGATTGCCTTTTTCATCGAATTGGTGATCTTGTCGGCATAGAATATTACTTCGCCATTTTTATTACGCGCCGCACGTCCGGAAGTCTGTATTAATGACCTCTCCGAGCGAAGGAAGCCCTCCTTATCCGCATCCATAATCGCTACCAGTGACACTTCCGGAAGATCTAGACCCTCGCGCAGAAGATTAATACCCACCAGAACATCGAACTGCGCCAACCTCAGATCACGGATCAGTTCGGTACGGTCGATAGCGTCGATTTCACTGTGAAGATAACGCACCCGGATATTCAGTTTGGCCAGGTAATTGGCCAGATCCTCTGACATCCGTTTTGTAAGGGTTGTTACCAGTATCCTTTCTTTCAGTTTCGTTCGGCGGCGAATTTCATCGATGAGATCGTCAACCTGGTTGGACAACGGACGCACCGTGATTTTAGGATCCACCAATCCCGTCGGGCGGATTACCTGCTCAACAATAACCCCGCCCGATTTTTCAAGTTCATAATCGGCCGGCGTGGCGGAAACATAGATAATCTTTGGGGTAAGCTCATTGAATTCATCGAAGAAAAGCGGACGGTTGTCCAGAGCCGACGGAAGGCGGAAACCATGCTCCACCAGAACTTCCTTACGGGACCGATCCCCAGCGAACATCCCCCTGATCTGGGGCACGGTCTGGTGCGACTCATCTATTATTGTTATAAAATCATCTGGGAAAAAATCAATCAGGGTATAAGGTCTGTCCCCCTTTTTGCGGCCGGTCAGATGGCGCGAGTAATTCTCTATCCCGCTGCAATAGCCAATCTCCTGCATCATCTCCAGATCATACCTGGTTCGCGACTCCAAACGCT
This sequence comes from Candidatus Zixiibacteriota bacterium, assembly GCA_030642025.1. Classification (GTDB taxonomy): domain Bacteria; phylum Zixibacteria; class MSB-5A5; order GN15; family PGXB01; genus DAOWOO01. The sequence continues at coordinate 2,036 of DAOWOO010000414.1, forward strand.
GAGCTTCGAGAAGCTTTTCAGCGGCGCGAAGCTCTAACAGCCGCTCATTTAATTCAGCCTTAATGGACCGCACGGCCTTTTCAAGCTGAGGCTTGGTAGTCACGAAATGCTTGGCCGGATAAATCGCCACTTTTGGTTTATCGCCGATAATCTCACCGGTCAGGGGATCAACCTCGAC
>DAOWOO010000257.1 GCA_030642025.1 Candidatus Zixiibacteriota bacterium
CCCGCATGCGTTGAAGCCTGCCCTGAAAAGGCGCTGGTTTTCGGCGATCTGGATGATGCAGAATCCGAAGTCAGAAAACTGCTTCAGGAAAATCACACGCTCCGAAGAAAACCGGGGCTTGGCACTAACCCTGAAATCTACTATATAGTGTGAGGTAACCATGATAGAAAAAGCACTTATAGGAGATAAAAGGTACTGGGGCTGGGTGGCCTTCCTTCTGGTTGTAATCGGAGGCGGTTTTTTAGCCTACCTGAAACAGTTTAATGAAGGTCTGGGAATTACCGGTCTCAGCCGGGATGTCCCCTGGGGTTTTTATATCGCCCAGTTCACTTTTATGGTCGGTGTCGCCGCCTCGGCGGTAATGGTTGTCCTGCCGTATTATCTGCATAATTACAAGGTGTTTGCGAAGATGACCATCCTCGGTGAATTTCTGGCAATATCATCGGTCATTATGTGTATGCTGTTCATTTTCGTCGATATGGGCAATCCCACTCGTGTTCTGAACGTAATTCTCTACCCGACGCTGAATTCGCTGATGTTCTGGGATATGTTTGTACTGAGCGGTTATCTTATGCTCAACGTAGTTATTGCGATAATCACGTTCGGCGCCGAACGCAAGGATATTGCCCCGCCGAAATGGATAAAACCGGTAATCATCCTGTCCATTCCGTGGGCCGTCAGTATCCATACGGTTACGGCGTTCCTTTATTGCGGTCTGGCGGCACGCCCGTTCTGGCTGACCGCTATCCTGGCGCCGCGGTTTTTGGCCTCGGCATTTGCGGCCGGCCCGTCATTTCTGATTCTTCTCTGTCTGATACTGAAGAGGTTTGCCAAATACGACGTCGGACGTGAACCGTTAAAGAAATTGGGTGAAATCGTGGCCTACGCCATGACAATAAATGTTTTCTTTGTCCTTCTGGAACTGTTCACGGCATTATATAGTGATATACCCGAACATGTGCATCACTTTGAATATTTCTTCTTTGGAATCGGCGAAGCCACCTTCCTGGTCCCGTATATGTGGACCTCGATCATCCTGGCGGTGGTATCGCTGATACTCCTGCTTGTACCCGGTCTCAGGCGACAACCCGGGATACTGGCGCTGGCCAGTGTTACGGTTATTGTATCGCTCTGGATTGACAAGGGTATGGGCATGGTTATTACCGGTTTTGTACCCAATACGGTGGGTAAAGTGGTTGAGTATATCCCGACTGTGCCTGAATTAATGATTACTATCGGAATCTATGCCCTCGGTTTTCTGGTACTGACCGGGCTGTATAAAATCGCTGTGGCGGTAAGAAGGGAGATAAGTTAGAAAACCCTGTCTCATATAAAATATCCTGGATATTGACGCCGGCCATAAGCCGGCGTCGGCATCTTTATAAAGCTATCATGGCATAAATTAGTACAGGACTCACATCATGACGGACGGTAATAAATCAGATTATGTCATAATCGGCGGTGTGGCCGCCGGTCCCAAGACCGCCGCAACCCTTGCCCGGCGACAGCCCAGGGCGTCGATCACGCTTTTCCAAAAGGAGGACCTTCTTTCCTATGGCACCTGCGGTCTGCCCTGGTTTGCCTCGGGTGATATCACCAGCCTGCAGGAACTTCTAACAACATCATACGACATTGTCAGAGATGCGGAGTTTTTTGAGACCGTAAAAGGATTCAAGGCCGTTACGGGAGCCGAAGTTATTGCTATTGACCGTGAGAGAAAAACAATTCAGGTTAAAATGCTCAAAACCGGTGAGACATTCGAGCATGGTTACGACAAACTGGTAATTACTACCGGAGCGGTACCAAAAATCCCGCCCTTTCCGGTTGCCGATAATCCTGTCATACGTTCCTTTACGCGACCTTATGATGCGGTGAATTTCCGCAAGATGGCCCAGACGGGGCAGATCGAGAAGGCCGTCATAATCGGCGGCGGATTTATCGGAAGCGAGCTTATGGGAGCCTGCGCCGAACTCTGGGGGATTGAAACCACTCTGATCGAAACAGAAAACCAGTTTCTCCCCTTCGTCCTCGATCCCGAAATAGCCGCCATCGCCGAGCGTGAGGCCAGGCGGAATGACATAAATACCATTACCGGTGCAATGGTCGAGAAAGTCGATATCGATAACGACGGAAAGCCCATTGTTTATGTACAGAATCAAGATCCGATCAGCACCGACTATGTTTTTCTATGTCTTGGCGTTCAACCCAATGTAACCCTTGCCAAAAATTACGGCCTTGATATCGGAAAGACCGGCGCTATTTCGGTCAATGAGTACATGCAGACATCAGACCCGAATATCTACGCCGGGGGTGACTGCATAGAAACCAAAAACAGACTGACCGGTGAAAAGTTCTTTATTCCGATGGGTTCCCTGGCTAATCGTCATGGCCGCATTATCGCCGATCATATCGCGGGAATCGGTCAACCGTTTCCCGGGGCGCTGGGCGCCTTTTTAATAAAAATATTCGATATGAATATCGGCGCGGTCGGATTGTCGGAAAAGACCGCGAAAGATTCCGGATTCAATGTCGCGGCCATATGGGGTTCATTCCCGGACAAACCTGATTATTACCCGGAAAGCAGTACATTCACTCTAAAAATGGTATACGACCAAAATAGTCGACGACTGCTGGGACTGCAAGCGGCCGGAAAAGGGGATATTTGCCGAAGGATCGATGTTTTCTCAGTGTATCTACAGAATAATGCGACTATAGATGATCTGCTCGACTTCGAGCACGGTTATGCGCCACCGTATTCGGAGGCGCTCGATCCGCTGCACCATCTGGCCGGAATAGCCCGGGCGCAGCTTGAGGGATTTGAATTCATAAGTCCCGCCAACTGCACAAACAAAAATAACAGCCAAGCCATCTGGCTTGATGTTCGTGAAGCCGGTGAGGTCGATGCCGAACCGGTGCTATCATATTCGGATAAATCGGCGCCGCAGACTTTGGTCATTCCATTAAAAGAGCTTCGTTCGCGTTTGAATGAAATCGATCGTTCAAGAGAGATAACTATCATTTGTAGACGCGGCGTCCGTTCATACCAGGCGGCGGTCATCCTCAGAGCGGCCGGATTCAAGAATGTTAAAATCACAGGCGGAGGCGTCCAGGCATTGCAATAAAATGGGCGATCAATACATATAAAATGATTTAGGATTAATGATATGTCGCTTGGAAAATGGAACCTGGTTGTCTGTGGGATAAACCACAAAACATCGTCGCTTGAAGAGCGTGAACCTCTTCAGATTGGCCGCAATGAAATCGCCGCCGCTCATGCGACATTTTGTGATCTCGACGGTATCAAAGAGGCTGCAATTGTCTCGACGTGCAACCGCAACGAGTTCTATGCCATCATCGACAAAGAATGCGATATATTCAAGACCGTAGCTTCATTTTATTCGAAATTAAAGGGGATTGATATAGAGAACCTCCATGATCGGTTTTATATCAAAAAGAACAGTCAGGCCGTTGATCATCTTTATCGGGTAGCGGCCGGAATCGATTCGATGGTCATCGGAGAGAACCAGATTCTCAGGCAGATCAAGGAAGCGTACAGCTCGGCCTGCCAAGTCAAGACGGCCGGCAAAGTTATTCACCGTCTCTTTCACCAGGCTTTCCG